>CAXTUO010000625.1:0-3056 GCA_964247175.1 uncultured Acetobacteraceae bacterium
GCCCCAGCGTCACCTTCACGGCGTCGGCGAGGATGTCCACGCCGCGCAACATGCGGGCGCGTGCGTCGTCGCCGAAGCGAACGTCTTTGGCTGCCATGTGAGTGTTCCCTTGATGTTGACTGAGTTGGGGCTGCTTACGCGGCCGGGCCGCCTTCGATCACGCCCATGATGTCGCTTTCCTTCATGATCAGCAGCTCTTCGCCGTCGAGCTTGACCTCGGTGCCGGACCACTTGCCGAACAGCACGCGGTCGCCGGCCTTCACGTCCAGATCGACGATGGCGCCCTGCTCGTTGCGGGCGCCCGGCCCGGCGGCGATCACCTCGCCCTCCATCGGCTTTTCCTTGACGGTGTCGGGAATGATGATCCCGCCGGCGGACTTCTCCTGCGGCGTGATGCGGCGGACGACGACGCGGTCGTGCAAGGGTCGGAATTTCATGGCGTTCGCTCCAGATTGGGACGGATACAGCAAGGCGGACGGCCTGGCCGGCCCTGGACGGGCACCGACGAGGCGATGCTTTAGCACTCTCCCACTTAGATTGCTAACACTGTTTGAACAAAGCCTGGCGCCTGTCGGCGGAATGGCGCAGCCTGCCATGCCGAAATCGGGCAGGTCGGGCGGAAGCCGATTTCCGCCGAAGGCGTTCCAAACGTCCTGAGCGGAGTTATCCCATGCCGGACCATGCGCCCCACGCCCAAGACACGGTCCGGGCGGAACTGCTGCGCGCCGCCGCGGATGCGCTGGCCCGCGTCGCCCCGGCGCTGCCGGAGGACGCCGCCCTGTTCATCGCCCGGCTCTACGCCGGGGTGCCCGACGCCGAGCTGGCGGAAGCGACGCCCGAGGCGCTCGCCAGCGCCGCCGCCAGCCTTTGGACGCTGGCGTTGCGGCGACGGCCCGGCGAGGCGCTGGTGCGCGTCACCGGCCCGGGATCGCCGGCCGGGCCGCGGGCGGTCGCCGAGATCGTCACCGACGACATGCCGTTCCTGGTCGATAGCGCCATGGCCGCGCTGACCCAGCGCGGCCGGGTGGTGCGGCAACTGCTGCATCCCGTCACGCCGGTCCGGCGCGACGGGGAGGGCCGGCTGCTCGGCTTGGGCGTGGGCGGCGCCCCGCTCGAAAGCTGGATGCGGATCGAGTTCGCCGGCGCTGGCCGCCGCGGGGACGGCGACGACGGCCCGGCCCTGGAAACGGCGCTGGGCCGCGTGATGGACGACGTGCGGGCGGCAACGGGCGACTACGGCGCCATGCTGGCCCTGCTGGAACAGGCCAGGGAGGAGGTCGCGGCCGACGCCAGTCCGGACTCCGGCCCGGCCCGGGACTTCCTGCGCTGGATGGCGGACGACAACTTCGTGCTGCTCGGGCACCGCCGCATCGCCGTGGGCGCGGACGGGGCGCTGTCCGTCGCGGCGGAGGAAAACCTCGGCCTGCTCCGCCGCCCGGGCGTGGCGGCGTTCGACGCCTTTGCGGACCTCCTCGCCGTGCCGCCCGCGGTCCGTGCGGCGCTGCTGGAACCGGAGGCGCTGGTGGTCGCCAAGGCCAACCTGCGCTCCACCGTGCACCGGGCGCAGCACGGCGACGTGGTGGTGACGCGCCGCTTCGGGCCGGAAGGCGAAGTGACGGGCGCGCGACTGTTCTACGGGCTGTTCGCGGCGGCGGCGTATAACCGCAACCCGCGCTCGATCCCGCTGCTGGCGCAGAAGGTCGATGCCATCCTCGCCGCGTCCGGCGTCGATCCGAACAGCCACGACGGCCGCGCGCTGCGCAACACGCTCGACACCTGGCCGCGGGACGAGCTGTTCCAGGCCCCCAAGGATGCCATCCTGGACAGCGCGCGGCGGGCATTGGACCTGCGGCTGCGCCCGCGCGCCGCCCTGGTGCTGCGGCGGGACCCGTTCGAGCGGTTCGTCTCGGCCATCGCATGGCTGCCGCGCGACGTGTTCGACACGAGGTTGCGGGAGCGCGTC
The DNA here is from genome assembly GCA_964247175.1 of uncultured Acetobacteraceae bacterium. Lineage (GTDB taxonomy): Bacteria > Pseudomonadota > Alphaproteobacteria > Acetobacterales > Acetobacteraceae > CAHJXG01. Next base: position 1,964 of record CAXTUO010000625.1, read on the forward strand.
GGCGGCATGCTGGCCCGGGCCTTCGCCGGGCACGTGTCCGCCTTCTCCGTCGCATTGGGCGACGAGCCGCTGGCGCGGGTCAACTACATCATCGGCACGGTGCCGGGCGCGGTGCCGCCGGTCGATGCGGCCGTGCTGGAAGCCGCCATCCGGCAGGCCGCCCGCGACTTCCGCGACCGGCTGGGCGAGGCGCTGATCGACGCGGAGGGCGAGGCGGCGGCGGCCGGATTGGTTGCCCGCTGGGGCGACGCCTTCCCGGCCGCCTACCGGGAACAGGCAACCGCCGCACAGGGCGCCGCCGACCTGGCCCTGGCCGAGCGGGCCATCGCCACCCGCCGCGCCGCGACCCGGCTTGAGCACCAGCCCGGCGCGCCCACGGACCACGTGATGCTGTGGGTGGCGCAAATCGGCACGCCGACGCCGCTGGCCGACACGCTGCCGCTGCTTGAAAGCCTGGACCTGCGGGCGATGCAGGAGGTGCCGTACGACTTGGACCCCGCCGGCGCGCCGCGGGTCGTGCTGCAGGTATTCTCGCTCCGGGCCGGAACGGAGGCGGCGGCGGGGCGGTTCCCGGCGCTGCTGGAAGCGTTGGACGCCCTGATGGACGGGCGGGCGGAGGCTGACGGCTTCAACCGCCTGGTGCTGCGCGCCGGGCTGACCTGGCGGGAATGCTGGCTGCTGCGGGCGCTGTACCGTTGGCTGAAGCAGGTCGGCTTCGCGTTCAGCCAGGCCAGCGTGGAAGCGGCGCTGGCGGCCCACCCGGCGGCGGCGCGCATCCTGATCGACTTGTTCCATGCCCGCTTCGCGCCGGATCGGGCGGACCGGGAGGAGGCCGCGCTGGACGACACCTGGGCCGCGCTGCTGGACGGGGTGGCCAACCCGGACGAAGATCGCATCCTGGCCCGGCTGATGACCCTGCTGCGCGCGGTGCTGCGCACCAACTTCCACCGGGAAGACGACTACCTTGCCCTCAAGATCAACAGCGCCGCGGCCGGCGACATGCCGCTGCCGCGGCCCTGGCGGGAAATCTTCGTGCATTCCGCCCGCACGGAGGGCTGCCACCTGCGCGCCGGCCCGGTGGCGCGCGGCGGCA
>CAXTUO010000626.1:0-3056 GCA_964247175.1 uncultured Acetobacteraceae bacterium
GCGCGGCCTTGTCGGCCGCGGCGGCGGCCCGCGGCGTGGCGCTGGTGGCGCCGCCGGTGCGTCTGTGCACGGACAACGCGGTCATGGTCGCCTGGGCCGGCATCGAGCGGCTGCGCCTCGGGCTTTCGGACGCGCTGGACGTGGCGCCGCGCCCGCGCTGGCCGTTGGCCGAGCTTTCGGCCGGATGAACTACCGCCACGCCTTCCACGCCGGCAACCCGGCCGACTGCATGAAGCACGCGCTGCTGGTCTGGATGCTGCGCGCCCTGGCCCGCAAGCCCGCGCCGATCTTCGTGCTGGACACCCATGCGGGCCTGGGCCGCTATGATTTGTTATCCGGCCCCGCGGAGCGCACGGGGGAATGGCGCGCCGGCATCGCCCGCCTCCTGCACGACCCGCCGCCGCCGCTTGCGGACTACGTGGCCCTGGTCGAGCGGCTGGGCCTGTATCCCGGCTCTCCCGCCCTGATCCGCGCCCTGCTGCGGCCCGATGACGGGATGGCGTGCTGCGAACTGCACCCGGAGGACCATGCCGCGCTCGCCCGCCTGTTCCGCGGCGACCGGCAGGTGGGGGTGCACCTTCGGGACGGCTATGCGGCCATCGGCGCTTTGCTGCCGCCGCGGCAGGCGCGCGGGCTGGTGCTGATCGACCCGCCGTTTGAGGCGCCGGGCGAGTTCGACCGCGTGCTGGCCGGGCTGCGGTTGGGCGCCGCGCGCTTCGCCGCCGGGGTGTATGCGGCGTGGTATCCGATCAAGCACCGCAGCCCGGTCCGCGCGTTCCACGAGGCCGTGCGCTTCGCCGGGCTGCGCGACGTGGTGTGCGCCGAGATGTGGTGGCGGGAGCCGACCGACCCTGCCCGCCTGAACGGCTGCGGCCTGCTGGTCCGCAACCCGCCTTGGGGCTTCGAAGCCGCGGCGCCGGACGCACTGACGGCGCTGCTCGGCCGCTTGGACGACAAGCAGCCCGGCCATGGCCATGCGCTGCTGCGGCTCACCGATGAGTAGCATCTTGGTCGTGGGCGCAGGCGCCTGGGGCACCGCGCTGGCGCTGCACTTGGCCCGGGAAGGCCGGCGGGTCACGCTTTGGGCGCGCAACCCGGCGCCGGTCCTCGCGAACCGGCGCAGCCCGCGCCTGCCGGGCCACCGCCTGCCGGACCCCGTCACGGTGACGGGGCGGCTGGACGCCCAGCCTTTCGACGCCGCGCTGCTGGCCGTCCCGGTGCAGCACATGGCCGCGGTCGCCGCCGGGCTGCCCGGGCACGCGCCCGTGGTGGCCTGCGCCAAGGGCGTGGAGGCCGGCACGCTCCGCCTGCCGTTGGAGATCCTCGCCGATCTTGATCCAGGCCGGCCCGCTGCGGTGCTCACCGGCCCCAACTTCGCGCATGAGGTCGCAGCCGGGCTGCCCGCTGCCGCGGTGCTGGCCGCGGCCGACGCCGGGTTGCGGGCCGGGCTTGCGGAGATGATCGGCGGCCCGGCCTTTCGCATCTACGGCAACGACGACCCGCTGGGCGCCCAACTGGGCGGCGCGGCGAAGAACGTGATCGCCATCGCCGCGGGCGCCGTCATGGGCGCCGGCCTGGGGGAGAACGCCCGCGCGGCGCTGATCACCCGGGGCTTGGCGGAGGTCGGCCGCTTGGTCACGGCGTTCGGCGGCCGGGCGGAGACGGTGGCTGGCCTGTCGGGCTTGGGCGACCTGCTGCTGACCTGCACGGGGCCACGGAGCCGCAATTACTCGCTCGGCCTGGCGTTGGGCCAGGGCATGGCGCTTCTCGCCATTCTCGCCAGCCGCGACGCCGCGACGGAGGGCGTTGCGACCGCCCCGGCGCTGATCGCCCGGGCGCGCGGGGTCGATCTGCCGGTCTGCGCGGCGGTGGCGGCGCTGCTGGACGGGCGCTGGCGGCTGGAGGAGGCCATCGCCGCCCTGCTGGCCCGGCCGCGGCGGGACGAGTAGCCATGCTGCGCGGCATCGTGACCGTCGGCGGCTGGACCATGGCGAGCCGCGTGCTGGGCTTCCTGCGGGACATCCTGCTTGCCGCCCTGGCCGGCACCGGGCCGGTGGCGGACGCCTTCTTCGTGGCGCTCCGCCTGCCCAACCTGTTCCGCCGGCTTTTTGGCGAGGGTGCGTTCAACGCCGCCTTCGTGCCCGAGTTCAGCGGCATCCTGGCAACAGAGGGCGCGCCCTCCGCCAAGCAGTTCGCCCAGGAGGCCATCGCGGCACTGGCCTTCTGGCTGCTGGCGCTGACGATGCTGGGCGAGGTGTTCATGCCGCAACTGATGGCGCTGCTGGCCCCGGGGTTCGAGGGCATCCCGGGCAAGGCGGAGCTGACCACAGCACTTGCGCGCATCACCTTCCCTTATCTGCTCCTGATCTGCCTTGCCGCCTTGCTGTCGGGCGTGCTGAACGGTTTGGACCGGTTCGCCGCTGCCGCGGCGGCGCCGCTGGTGTTCAACGGCGTGTCCATCGCGGCGATGCTGCTGCTCACGCCCTACGTGCCCACGGTTGGCCATTCCTTGGCCTGGGGCGTCACGGTGTCGGGGGTGCTGCAACTGGCGCTGCTGGCCTGGGCGGTGCGGCGGGCCGGCATGGCGCTGCGCATCCCGCGCCCGCGCATGACGCCGCGCATGGCGCAGCTGCTGCGCCGCATGGGGCCGGGGCTGGTCGGCGCCGGGGTGACGCAGCTCAACCTGGCGGTCGATGTGGTGATCGTCAGCCTGCTGCCGCCGGGTTCGGCGTCGCTGCTGTACTATGCGGACCGGGTGAACCAGTTGCCGCTCGGCGTGATCGGCACGGCGGTGGGCACGGCGCTGCTGCCGCTGATGTCCCGCCAGGCCCGGTCGGGCGACGAAGCGGGCGCGGTCGCCACGCTGAACCGGGCGCTGGAAATCAGTCTGGTGCTTACCCTGCCGGCGGCGCTGGCGCTCGCCGTCGCGGGCCAGCCGATCATGCTGGTGCTGTTCGGCCGCGGCGCGTTCGACGCGACGAGCGCGCTGCTGAGCGCCCAGTCCCTCGCCGCCTACGCCTTTGGACTGCCGGCCTTTGTGGTGCTGAAGGTGCTGG
>CAXTUO010000627.1:0-3055 GCA_964247175.1 uncultured Acetobacteraceae bacterium
GGCGAGAAGCCGTTCCGCGCCAAGCAGCTTTGGCATTGGATCTACCACCAGGGCGCGACCGATTTCTCGAAGATGTCGAGCATCGCCCGCCCGTTGCAGGAGCGCCTGGCCGAACGCTTCGTGGTCGGACGGCCCAGCGTCGCCACGGAGCAGATCAGCGAGGACGACACCCGCAAATGGCTGTTCCGCTTCCGCGACGGGCAGGAAGCAGAGACCGTTTATATCCCCGACCGGCGCGAGGACCGGGGCGCCGTGTGTATCTCCTCCCAGGTTGGCTGCACCCTGTCCTGCCGCTTCTGTCACACCGGCACGCAAACGCTGGTGCGCAACCTGGGCGCTCCGGAGATCATCGGCCAGTTCATGGCGGCGCGCGACGCCTATGGCGAGTGGCCCAGCCCGCGCGGCGAGACGCCGCGCTTGTTGTCCACCATCGTGCTGATGGGGATGGGCGAGCCGCTCTACAACTATGAGAACGTCCTCCGTGCTATGCGGATCGCCATGGACGGGGAAGGGATCGGCCTGTCACGCCGCCGCATCACGCTCAGCACCTCGGGCGTCGTGCCGATGATGGACCGCTGCGGGGTGGAGCTTGGGGTCAACCTCGCGGTCTCCCTCCATGCCGTGCGGGACGATCTGCGCGACGAGATCGTGCCGCTGAACCGCAAGTACCCTATCGCCGAGCTGATCGCCGCCTGCCGCCGCTACCCCGGCGCCAGCAACGCCCGGCGCATCACCTTCGAGTACATCATGCTGCGCGGCGTGAACGACAGCGAGGCGGAGGCGCGGGAGCTGGTGCGCCTGATCGCCGGCATTCCCGCCAAGGTGAACCTGATCCCGTTCAACCCCTGGCCCGGCAGCGATTACCGGCCGAGCGGGCGGGAGGCGCTGGAGCGGTTCGCCGCGGTCGTGCAGGAGGCGGGCTTCGCAGCACCGATCCGGATGCCGCGCGGGCAGGACATCCTCGCCGCCTGCGGCCAGTTGCGGACCGACAGCCGCCGGCCTCGCCCGGCGGCGTAACGCTTCCCGATCCGGCCCATGCTCGCAACGAGCGAGACCCGATGTACCTGGTTCCCTAAGTCCTCGTCCTGCTGACCGGGCTGATGAATGCGGTGCATTCGGGCACCAACGCCAAACTCAACGACACGCTGGGCCGTCCGTGGTGGGCCGGGGTGTTCGTGTGCCTGATCTCCGGCGCCGTGCTCCTGGTCGGCGTGGCTTCGCCCGCGAAAGCTTCCCAGCCGCGGACACGTTCAAGGCGATGCCCTGGTGGGCCTGGGTCGGCACCGTCATCGCCACCCTTCTGATCATCTCGACGCTGTTCTTCGCGGGCCGGCTGGGCGGGGGCGCGTTCAACGGGCTGGTGGTGACCGGCACCATCGTGTTCTCCATCGTCCTCGACCATTACGGGCTGCTTGGCTTCAGCGTGCACCACGCCAGCCTGCCTCGCATCGCCAGCGCCGCCTTGATGTTGGGGGGCCTTGCGCTCGTCTGCCTGTTCCAGCGTTGCCATCCGCCGCCTTGCGGGATGAAGCGGGCCGGCTGACAGTGCCGGCCTATGTCCCAACGCACCACTGAACGCATCGCCCTGCCGCTTGGGCTGCTGGGGGCGGCGGCGTTCCTGTCCTCGGCCGGGGCGCGCATCGTCGATCCGCTGCTGCACGCCATCGCGACGGACTTCTCGGTGTCGGTGCCCGACCTGTGGGTGGTCATCGCCGCCTTTACCTTGCCCTATGGGCTGAACCAACTGCTGCTGGGGCCGGTCGGCGACCGGTTCGGCAAGCTGCGGGTCATGCTGGGCGCGCTGGTGGGTTATGCGCTGTTCACCGGCGCCTGCGCGTTTGCCTCCGACCTTGCGGGCTTGGCGGTGCTGCGCGCCTGCGCGGGTGCGGCCAGCGCCGGGCTGATCCCGGTCGGCATGGCCTATATCGGCGACGCCGTGCCGTATGAGCGGCGGCAGGTGACGCTCAGCAAGTTCCTGACCGGCATCGTGCTGGCGCAGACGCTGGCCGGGCCGGTCGGCGGCGTGTTCGGGCAGTATGTCGGGTGGCGCGGGGTGTTCCTGGTGCTGGCCACGCTCGCGGTCGTGGTCGCGGCGGCGTTCGCCCTGCGCATCCGCGGCATGCCGGACCGGCGCAGCCCCGGCCGGATGTTCAAGCCCGAGAACTACCTCCGCATGGCCCAGCACCGCACCGAGCGCCTGGTGCTGTTGGCCGCGGTGCTCGACGGCATATTGTTTGTCGGCTGCTTCCCTTATCTCGCGCCCTTTCTGCACGAGCGGTTCGACCTGGGTTACGCGCAGGTCGGCCTGATCCTCGCGTGCTTCGGCCTTGGCGCCTGGTCCTACACCCGCACGGCCCAGCCCTTGCTGGCCCGGCTGGGGGAGGACGGCTTGGCGCTTGCAGGCGGGCTGCTGATGGCGGCGGCGGTGGCGACCGCGGTGGCCAGCGGCCGTCCGTGGCTGTTCGTTCCCGTCGAGCTGGCGCTGGGACTCGGCTTCTTCATGCTGCATTCCGTCTTGCAGGCCCGGGCGACGGAGATGCTGCCGCAGGCGCGGGCCACGGCGGTCGCGACCTTCGCCTGCCTGCTGTTCCTTGGGCAGAGCGTCGGCGCGCTGCTGATGGGCGCCGCCATCGCGCGCTTCGGCTACAAGGCGGCGTTCCTGCTCGACGCCGGGTGTATCGTGCTGCTGACGCTGTGGCTGGCGTCGGTGTTGCGGCGCGGGCTGCCATGACGTTGCGAACGGCGCCGGCCCGACCATCTTTCAGTGTATGAGCGACACGCCGCACCCCCCGACCGCCGCCGAGCACCTGGCCCGGCATGACGCCGAGCGCACGCCGCCCGCGTCCATCCCCCACAACCCGAAGCTGCCCCCGGAGCTGGACGGTCCCAAGGGACCGGAGCCGACCCGCTTCGGCGATTGGGAGCAGAAGGGCCGCTGCACCGATTTTTAGGCGGGTGCGCCTCGTCGGCGCAGCGCGGCCTTGACGGTGTTGTCCAGCAGGCAGGCGATGGTCATGGGGCCGACGCCGCCGGGCACCGGGGTGATGGCGCCGGC
>CAXTUO010000628.1:0-3054 GCA_964247175.1 uncultured Acetobacteraceae bacterium
CTCGCTCTCACGGCGCTCAAGGAAGGCCGCGACCCGCCAGGCGCGGCAAAGCTGAGAACCCGAGGCGACACCTGACGCGCGCCTTGGAGGCCGATCAAGCGAGCACCCTTGTGGCAGACGCGAGGACAGGCGCAAGGGAGGAAGGGCAACCGGAAAGGAAACGCACATGACCGGCAAGCAAGCCCGGATCGCCGCCCGCATCGACGCCGCCATGCAGCCCCTCCTGCGCAGCGACGCGGACGACGTGACCATCCTCGCCGGCATGAGCGACCACATGGCCGACTTCAAGCACCTGATCGACACCGCCAAGCCCGGCGTCATGGACGAGCTTTGCCATCGCTACCCGGGTTTCTACCGCTATGCCAAAGTGCTGGAAACCATCGCTGGTGCCATCCAGTCCGGCGCCATCCAGGTGCCGAGGTGAACAGCCGACGAGTCTGCCGCGCTCTGCCCTACCTGTTGAACGGCTGTTGCTGCCAGCCGCAGTGACAACCACGCGCGAGCAGCAGCCATGGCGCCCAGGAAGAAAACCCTCGCCGGCACCCGGCGAACCGCGCCCAGCACGAAGCGAACCATCCCGACCGCCCCCGGTTCACCGCTGCCGAGTTGGCCCAGCGGCCGCGATGCTGTGCGGAATGGCCACCTGCACCGGCATGAGGCATCATCGGTCGGGGCGTGACGGCGAACGTGTGCAAGAGCCGAGGGGGTGGCAGGCATGGCTGGAGCCGGCGACGAGGACTGGGATAAGCTGCAGGGTTTCGACACCCACCGGCTGATCGAGGCGGTGAATGAGGTGGACGCCCTGCACGGCATGCTGGCCGACGACGGCACCCGCCCGCCGGAGATCCGCAACCGGCTGCTCAAGCTGCATCAGCTCGCGATGGCGGTGATCAACGAGGACGCGCAGGAGGACGCAGGCGAGCTGTTCGAGCTGGCGCAGGAGCTGGAGGACGAGGCGCTCGACATGCTGGAAGCGGTGCAGCGGCTGCACGACACGCTGAGCGCGCTGGCCGAACTGCGGCCCGAGAGCCTGGACGACGATGGCCGACGACGAGTGACGCTCATCTCGTGTAATTCGGAGCAGTCGACGTTCTCGCGTTCCAAATGACTTGCTTCTGGACATTTAGCCTCGGTCGCTGGGCTTTCTTGGAGACATCCGCTCTTGGACGATCTAGCCGGCAATGCCGTCCGCAAGCAGGACAGGCTCGATCAAAGGCTTGAGGCGCTTCTTGCCTCGGTCGGATCGAGCGCCCGCCCCAAAGCGTGGCATTTCGCCCTCGGCTTGCTGCTGGCTGCGCCGCTTCCGTTGCTGCTGGCATTCAAGCGCGACCTAATCGTCAACTACACCTTCCAGGACCTGTTCATCCCGATGGAAGCGGCGTGGCGCACGTTGCAGGGCCAGTGGCCGCATACGGACTTCTACTCCCCTCTCGGCCTCACCTACTTCGCCCTGCACGGCTTGGCTGCGGAGCTGTGGGGCTTGGACAGCCGCATGGTGAGCCGGGCCAACCTCATCGCCTTGCCGCTCGTACTGCTGCCGGCGCTCGTGTTCGCGTCGCGGCGGCTCAATGGCTGGTCCACCGTGCTTCTCACCGTGTTCCTGACCACCGTCGTCACGTCGCCCATCCCGCTGGACGGGCCGGAACGCTTCATCGCCTACCTCGCGAACTACAACCCACTGGGCGGGGCGCTGTGCGCCGGCCTGACCCTGTGGGCGCTTGGGACAGCGAGCCGGCCGTCCGCGGCGCTGGACACTCTCGATGCCGTTCTGGCGGGCGCCGTGCTACTGTTGTTGCTGTTCCTGAAGGTCACGTTCTTCATGCTCGCGCTCGGCATCGTGGCGACCGGGTGCATTGTGACCCGGCGGCTGTGGTCCAGGGCGCTTGTCGCCGCCGCGCTGGTGGTGGTCGGCGCTGCCGCGCTGGAGTTGGTCCATCCCGGCCTGCTCGCGGCCTACGCGGCGGACTTGAACCGGGCGCGGCTGGCCAACACGACGGTGTTCCGCGCCTACCACGTCTGGAGAGCGATCCGGCAAGACGTGCTGCCGGTCGGGGTGGTCGTGGCGCTGAGTGCGGCCGTGGCCTGGACCGTCCCCAAGCTTTGGCTGTTCGGGGCGGGCTGCATTGCCGTCGCCGGTGCGTGCGTGCTGGTAGCGACGCAGAACTTCGATGGGTTCTCGGTCCCGGTGATCGTCGTGATCATGGTCCTGGCCGACCGTCTCCTCATCGGCCCGCAGCCGCCGGGACCGGGCTTGACGGGGCGGCCGCGCCTCGCCACGGCTGGGATGGTGGTCATGGCCATGACCACCCTGCCCTTCCTGCTGACTCACTTGATCGGCGTGGTCAACGTGGCCCGGCTCCACCGGTCGCAAGGCGTCGTGGTCGCGAACGGCGAGGTGGAGCCTTTCCGCTCCATGGTTTGGGTCCGCAACCCGACCGAACCCGCCTTTGTCGCCGAAGGGGCCAGCATTGAGGAGGTCAACCGCTGGAAGGCGTTTCTGCCGCCCGATCTGGCGAACACCGTCCTGTCGGACGGCTTCGCGCTGCTGTGGCAGAACGGGCTGACTGCCATGCGGGTGGCGAGCCTTTCGTTCAGCAACCCGTTCCCGGTAGGGCTGCACGCCCCTTCCCCGCGCGGGGTGGCGCTGTGGTGGGACGAGGACCGGAGCTACACGGTCAGACGCTTGACGCCGGGACAGGTGCTTGGCGATGCGCAGGTCGTCATGGTGCCAAAGATCTGGTTCACCTACTACAATGTGTCGGACTTGGTCGATGTGGCGCAGGCGACGTTGGATGCCGGGTTCACGCCGCATGAAAGCCAGTATTGGACGGCGTGGGTGAAGCGCGAAGGTTAGCTGTCAGTTCGCAGCCGGTTGTCAGGCACCGGTCGGGTTGGCCTTCCTGACTAGCGCGGCAGGCGAGGACTGGAACACTTTGTTCTTGTCCGGTTCCTTGTTCGACCCGCCGGAGGCGGGGTCGATGGCTCGGGGCGTTCCTCGCTCTTTAATCGCACCCGACCTTGCAAGCTTTGTTTATCGGTGGATCGGCCAGGCGG
>CAXTUO010000629.1:0-3054 GCA_964247175.1 uncultured Acetobacteraceae bacterium
ACATGGAAACTATAGTGCGTAATCCGGCGCGTGGCGATCACCAATTCCATTTGATCGCGATCATCCGGCCCAGGTTGGTCCGATGTTTTGGGACTGGATATTACGATATTACATCAATAACAGGTTGAAGACGCCATGCGGCGGCCAGGACGCGTCGTCGGAGCAGGTCGTGGCTGGCCCGGCCATGCATGCTCCGCTTCAGCAGCCTCAATCGGTTGGTCTGCCCTTCGACGGGTCCGGTCTCCAGAGTCCACTTCCTGGGAAAGATTGAGGTGTGTGTTCCCGTGACAGGGCAGCGCCCTTGCTCCGGCATTGAGGCCGGTCCTGCTTGCATCAAGATCCTGGAGATCCTGCGCGGCCCGCTTGGAGCGATCCGCGGCGGGGCGTGCCCCGGGTAGGGCCGCGGTCCAAGCCGAGCCTTGACTCAGTCACCCCATGGCGCATCGTTGCCCCTGGGGGCGGAGGGCCGGATGGACGACAGCTTGCTGGTGGCGCGCCGGGGCGGCGTGATGGCGCTGACGCTCAACCGGCCGGAGCGGCTGAATGCGATGACGGCGCCCATGATGGATGCCCTGTTCGCGGCGCTCACGGGGGCGGAGTCCGACGCCGGCGTCCGCGCGGTGCTGCTGCATGGCGCCGGACGCGGGTTCTGCGCCGGGCAGGACTTGGCGGAGGTTGCGCCGGGCCAGGACCTGGGCAGCACGCTGGAGCAGCGCTTCAACCCGCTGATCCGCGCCATCCGTGCTTCTGCGCTGCCGGTGGTATGCGCGGTGCACGGCGTCGCGGCGGGAGCGGGCGCCAACCTGGCGCTGGCCTGCGACATCGTGCTCGCGGCGCAGTCCGCCCGGTTCATCCAATCCTTTGTCCGCATCGGCCTGATCCCCGACGCCGGCGGCACCCATGCCTTGCCCCGCCTGGCCGGCGACGCCCGCGCCCGCGGCATGGCGCTGCTGGGCGAACCCGTCAGCGGGGCGCAGGCCGAGGCGTGGGGCCTGGTCTGGCAAGCCCTGCCCGATGACGACCTGCTGCCGGAAGCGGAGCGCCTCGCAGCCCATCTGGCGGCCCAGCCCGCCGGGGCGGTCGCGCTGACCAAGCGGGCGCTCGGCGCCGCCCATCGCAACACGCTGGACCAGCAGCTCGACCTTGAGCGCGACCTGCAGCGGGAGTGCGGGGCATCGGCCGATTTCCGGGACGGCGTTCAAGCGTTCCTGGAAAAGCGCCCGGCGCAGTTCGGCCCGCGGGTCCTATAGGGCCGCAAGACGCGCCGATGCTGGCTGACCTGTCCTCGCACCCCGGCGGCCTCGACCCTATCGAAACCGCGTCGCGTGACGCGGTCGCCGCCCTGCAACGGCGCCGCGTGGCCGAGACGCCGCGCCTATGCCGACGTAGCCTCGGCACGGCGCGCCGGGTCATCGACCGGCGGCCGAAGGGCGGCATCGGACGGCGACGGCGCGGCAGCTTGCCGGAGCGCCGTCCGCGCCTTCGACAACGCCCGGCGCTGCCGCCGTACCAGGCCGGGATCGGCGCCGAGCACGGATTGCAGGTGCCGGTGCATGCGCGAAACCTCCTCCAGGTGCCGGGCGACCGGCAGGCGGTGGGTGACGCTCGCGGCGTGGCGACGGTGGGCGTTGAGGGGGCGGGCGACATAGGCGACGCTGCCGCCCTGGGACAGCACCTCCGCGTAGATGCGCCAGTCGCCGGCCATGGTGAACTCCGCAAGCTCGGTGCCGCAGCGCCGCAGCGCCCCTTGCAAGGCCGTCCGGCGCCACAGGACGGCGCTGGCGTTCAGGATCAGGTTGCGCGCTGACAAGCAGTCCCGCAGGAACTCGTCCGCCGGGAACACGCCGTCCTGCGCCAGCATCGGCGCCCCGGCCTCCGCGTAGTAGTTCTGGTGGTCCGGCCACAGCGCCGCCCCGCCCGCGTCCATCGCGCGGCTGTCGCTGAACGCCAGCACCGCGTCCGGCGCGTCCGCCAGCGCCCGGCACAAGGCCGCAAGGAAGCCGGGGTCCGCCCCATCGTCCGCTTCCGCGATCCAAAGCCACTCGCTCCGCGCCAGGTCCGCCGCCCGGCGCCATTGCTTGAACACGGAGCCGGAGTTGCTGGCGCCCGCCAGCCACCGCACGCTGCGCCCGGCCGCGGCTGCCGTGTCCCGCACGGCCGCCGCGCTCCCGTCCGTCGAAGCGTCGTCCAGCACGATCACCTCGGACACCGGGTGGGTCTGCGCGAACACGCTGCCCAGGCGGTCGGCCAGATACTGCGCGTAATTGTAGTTCGGCACCACGACCGAAACCTCCGGCACGCCGGGATCGGCGAGCCGCAGCAGGCGGTCGGCGTAGGCGTCCCAACTGAAGCACCGCCGCGCCGTTTGCGCCAGGCGCTCGCGGTCGTCCGGCCGGGTTTGCAGCACGAGCGCCCGCATCTGCCGCACCATCTCCGCCGCGTCGCCCAGCGGCACGGCGACGCCTGCGCCGAACTCGCGCAGCAGGTCCGGCGTGCCGCCGCTTTCCTCGAACGCGACGCAGGGCACGCCGGCGGACATGGCCTCCAGCACCACGGAGGGGAACGGGTCCTCCCGCGAGGTCAGCAGGAACACGTCGGCGCAGGCCAGCCAGTCCGCCCCGTCCGCGCAGTGCGGGATGTGGTGGAAGGTGCCCGCCGTTTCCGCCGCCGCGATCTCGGCGCCCAGGTAGGCCAGCACCTGCGGGTCGATGTCGCCGACCCAGAGCAGGTGGATGCCGGGGTCGGCCGCCTGCGCCAGGCGCCAGGCTTGCAGGAACAGGTCGAAGCCCTTGCGCAGGTCGGCGTAGCCCAGCCCCATCGCGAGCAGCGCCCCCTCCGCCAGCCCGAGCCTGGCCCGCATCGCCGCGGACGCCTCCGGGGCGACGGACACCGGGCGGTAAAGCCCCTGCGGCAGCACCGCCGCCCGGCCCGGCGGCACCGCGACCAGCTCATGGAACCGGTCGCGCACGTAGGGCGAGGCGAACACCACATGCTCCGCGACCGCGGCCCCGCTTCGCGCCCCATCGACCAGGCCGCGCTCCCGCAGCAGGCGCG
>CAXTUO010000630.1:0-3049 GCA_964247175.1 uncultured Acetobacteraceae bacterium
CAGCGCGCTGCTGCTGATGAGCGCCGCCGTGTTCTTCCTGTATCTCACCGGCAGCACCTATTGGGCGATCCTGCAGGACACGGTGCGGGGCGAGAACATCGGCGGCGTCGGCGGCTTCATCCACATGATGGCGAACTGCGCCGGCATCATCGGCCCGGCGGTCACGGGCTTCATCGTGCAATCCACCGGCGCCTTCACCAGCGCCTTTGTGCTGGCAGGCGGCATCGCCATCCTCGGCGTGCTGTGCGTGCTGGTCTTCGTCAAGCCGATCGAGAGCACGCGGACGCCGGACGCCGCCCTGGCGCTGCACTGAACCGCCCACTTCAGCGGAGGAGAGCCAAATGGAGCAAACATGGCGCTGGTGGGGCCCGGGCGACCTCATTACCTTGTCCGACATCTGCCAGGTGGGCGCCACCGGCATCGTGACCGCCCTGCACGACATGCCCACCGGCGCCGTCTGGACCCGCGACGCCATCGCCGAGCGCAAGCGCGTCATCGAGGCCGACCGGAGCCTCGGCCTGCGCTGGAGCGTGGTGGAAAGCGTGCCGGTGCACGAAAGCATCAAGCTGGGGGAGGATGCCGCCAAGCCCTATTACGAGGCGTATCGCGAAACGCTGCGCAACCTCGGCGCGGAGGGGATCGAGACGGTCTGCTACAACTTCATGCCGGTGCTGGACTGGGCGCGCACCACGCTGCGCCATCCGCTGCCCGGCGGCGCCACGGCGCTGCGCTTCAACGCGCACGAGTTCGCCGCCTTCGACGTGCACATGCTGGCGCGTACGGGGGCGGAGGCGGACTACGCCCCCGACGTGCTCGCCCGCGCCCGCGCCTGGTTCGACGCCGCGAGCGAGGGGGCCAAACGCACCTTGCTCGGCAGCATCATGGCCGGCCTGCCCGGCGCGTTCGACCGCTACGACATCGAGGGGTTGCGCGCCATGCTCGCCCGCTACCGCGGCATCGGCCACTCCGAACTGCAAGCCAACCTCGCCCGCTTCCTGGAGGAGGTCGTGCCCACGGCGGAGCGGGCCGGCGTGCGCCTCGCGATCCACCCGGACGACCCGCCGCGCCCGCTGCTCGGCCTGCCGCGCATCACCTCCACGGCGGAGGACATCGCGTTCATCCTGGAGGCCGTGGCGTCCCCGTCCAACGGCCTCACGCTCTGCACCGGCTCGCTCGGCGCGCGCCCGGCCAACGACCTGCCGGCCATCGCCCGGCGCTTCGCCGACCGCATCCAGTTCGTGCATCTCCGCAACGTCAGCACGGAGCCGGACGGCTCCTTCATGGAAGCCGACCACCTGGCCGGCGACACCGACATGGTGGCCGTGGTGCGCGTGCTGCTGGAGGAGCAGAAGCGCCGGCGGGACGGCGGCGACCCCCGCTGGCGCCTGCCCTTCCGCCCGGACCACGGGCACGAAATGCTGGACGACGTGGGCAAGCCCACCCACCCCGGCTATCCCCTGATCGGCCGGATGCGCGGCCTGGCCGAGATCCGCGGCGTCATGGCGGCGCTCGCCTGGCAGAACGGGTTGCCCGCTTGACCACCGACCGTTTGTGCGACGCCACGCTGGCGCGATTGCCCGCAAACGTGGCCCGGCCCGGCTACGACCGGAGCGCCGTGCGGACGGGCATCGTGCACCTGGGCGTCGGCGCGTTCCACCGGGCGCATCAGGCCGTTTACACCGACGCAGTGCTGGCCGCCGGCGACAATCGCTGGGGCATCACCGCCGCCAGCCTGCGCAGCCCGGACACGCGCAACGCGCTCGCGCCGCAGGATGGGCTGTATGCGCTGAACATCCGCGGAAACACGGACCAATTGGCGGTGATCGGCAGCATCGGCCGGGTCCTGGCGGCGCCGGAGGAGCCGGCCGCCCTGCTCGACGCGCTGTGCGCCCCCACGGTCGCGGTCGTCAGCCTGACCGTGACCGAGAAGGCTTACTGCCGCGACCCGGCCAGCGGCGCCCTGGAAGAGACGCATCCCGACATCCTGCACGACCTCCTGTACCCGCACGCGCCGCGCTCGGCCCTCGGCTGGCTTCTCGCCGCCATCGCCCGGCGCCGCGCGGAAGGCTTGCCCGCGTTCACCGTGCTGTGCTGCGACAACCTGCCGGCCAACGGACGCACGCTGCACCGGCTGCTGGCCCGCTTCGCCCAACTGCGCTCGCCCGGCCTCGGCGCGTTCGTGGAGGATGAGATCGCCTGCCCGGACACGATGGTGGACCGCATCGTGCCCGCGACCACGGATGAGGACCGCACGCGGGTCGCGGCGGCGCTCGGCGCCCAGGATGCCTGGCCGGTGATCGCCGAGCCGTTCACCCAATGGGTCGTTGCCGACCGCTTCCCCGCCGGGCGTCCGGCGTGGGAGGATGCCGGCGCCACGCTGGTCGCGGACGTGGCGCCGTTCGAGGCGATGAAGCTT
This sequence comes from uncultured Acetobacteraceae bacterium, assembly GCA_964247175.1. Lineage (GTDB taxonomy): Bacteria > Pseudomonadota > Alphaproteobacteria > Acetobacterales > Acetobacteraceae > CAHJXG01. Next base: position 2,417 of record CAXTUO010000630.1, read on the forward strand.
CGCCTGCTCAATGCCGCCCACTCCGCCCTCGCCTACCTCGGCCTGCTGGCCGGGGTGGAAACGGTGGCGGACGCGATGCGGAACCCGGACCTGGCCGGCTTCGCGGCGCGGCTGATGGACGACGCGACGCCGACGCTCGCCGTGCCGCCGGGCACGGACGTGGCGGAGTACAAGCGGGCGCTGCTGGACCGTTTCCGCAACCCCGCCCTGCGCCACCGTTTGCAGCAGATCGGTGCCGACGGCGCGCAGAAGCTGCCGCAGCGGATTGCAGACACGATGCGGGACCGCCTGGCACTGGGCCTGCCCGTGGACGCCCATGCCCTGGTCATCGCGGCGTGGGGGCGCTTGGGAACCGTGGCGGACAGCCCGACGTACCCGCTGCTACCATGGGAGCGCACGAGACCGCCAACGGCGGAGGTGCTGGCGCCGGCGCTGTTCGGCCTGCGCGAGGTGTTCGGCGCGCTGAGCGACGACCCGCGCTTCCAAAGGGCGGTGACGACGGCGCTGTGCCGCCTGGATGAGTTCGGCGCGCGGCGAGCGGTGCTCCCATGACGGCGCGGGTCGCCTGCATCGGCGAATGCATGGTGGAACTGCGGGAAGGCCCGGACGGGCAGCTCCGCCGCGGCTTCGGCG
>CAXTUO010000631.1:0-3048 GCA_964247175.1 uncultured Acetobacteraceae bacterium
GATAGCTGCGTGCGGGCTTCAATGCGTCCATGCGCTGGGCTATAGCCGACCGATCCCCCGCACGCGAGCGACGAGTGCATGGCGGGCGCGGGCCGCGTCGCCGCCGAGCCGCACTAGGTCCGCAAGCTCCCAAGGCCGCGACGCCGCGGCCCAGGCCACGCGCAATCCACCGATTCGCCCGGCGCCGTCCAACGCCACCAGCGCGGCCCGCGGCAGGTTTCGGGCGGCGCCGTCGCACACCGCGCGCAAGGCGGCGAAGGGCAGGGCGTGCCGCCGGGCGGTGCGCGCCACCGCGGCGCTTTCCAGGTCAACCGCGACGGCGCCGCTGCGGGCAAGCAGCGCGGCCTTGGCGGCGGCGGAGGCGACGACCTCGCCACCCCCGTACAGCACCCCCGGCGTCGCGCCGCCCAGGCGTTGCAGCAGCGCGCCGTCGGCGTCCCACCGCTCGGCGTCAAGCAGCACGGCGGCCGGCACCAGCACCACGCCGGGAGCGAGCGCCGGATCGAGGCCGCCCGCAAGGCCAAAGCTGATCAGCCCAGCCACGCCGCGTTCGACAAGGCGCCACGCGGCCGCCGCGGCACCCTCGGCCCGGCCGCCGCCGACCTCGACCGGGACGCCGAGGCGCCGGGCAATCCGCGCCTCCGCCTCAAGCCCGGTGACGATGCCGACCGGGCGCGCCGCCGCCAGCGTTCAGAACCCGAAGCTGACCCGGCGGCTGTTGCCGTGCCGCAGGTTGCGGAACCGCGCCAGCGCCAGCAGCGGGAAGAACAGCCGGTAGCCGTGGTAGCGCAGGTAGAACACCCGGGGGAAACCGACGGCGGTGTAGGGCAGCTCGTCCCATTCCCCGTCCTCGCGCTGGGTGCGGGCGAGGTACTGGGCGGCGCGGTCCACGGCCGGGCCGGTTTCCCCGGCCGCCATCAGGCCCAGCATGGCCCAGGCGGTCTGCGACGGCGTGCTGGCGCGGTACTCGCCGGGGGCGCTGGCGGCGTAGCTTTCCTCATCCTCGCCCCAGCCGCCGTCGTCGCGCTGCCGGTCCAGCAGCCACTCGCGGGCACGCCGGATCGCCGGGTCGTCATGGGACAGCCCGGCGGCGTTCAGCGCGCACAGCACGGACCAGGTGCCGTAGATGTAGTTGGTGCCCCATCGTCCGAACCAGCTTCCGTCCGGCTCCTGGTCGGCGCGGAGGTAGGCGATGGCGCGGGCCACCGCCGGCTCCTCCGCCCCGTGGCCGAGCTGCGCCAGGAACGACACGCAGCGCGCGGTCACGTCGGCGGTGGGCGGGTCCAGCAGCGCGCCATGGTCGGCGAACGGGATGTGGTTGAGGAAGTCGTGGTTGTTGTCCGCGTCGAACGCGCCCCAGCCGCCGTTGCGGCTCTGCATGCCCAGGATCCAGTCCCGGGCGCGGTTCACGCTCGCCGCATGGGCCGGGTCGCCGTTGCGATGCAGCAGCATGCCGACCACGGCGGTGTCGTCCACGTCGGGATAATGCGGGTTCTCATACTGGAACGCCCAGCCGCCGGGCGGGGCATCGGGCCGGGACAGCGCCCAGTCGCCGCGCACCACCGTCACCTGCCGTTCCACGAGCCAGGCGCAGGCGGCGTCGATCGCCGGAGTTGCGGCGCCCTCCGCCTCCGCGACGGCATGGCCCGCGAGGCTCGTGTCCCAGATCGGCGACAGGCAGGGCTGGCAATATGCCTCCGTGTCCGTCGCCACCAGCAGCTTGCGCACCGCGCTCCAGGCCGTGGCCGCATCCGGGTGCTCGGGATGGATGCCGAGCGCGTCGAACATCATCACGGTGTTGGCCATGGCCGGGTAGATGGCGCCCAGGCCGTCCTCGCCGTTCAGGCGCTCGGTCACGAAAGCGACCGCGTCCTCGATGGCATGGGCGCGGACCACCTTGGGAAAAACCGGCTCGACAACGCGGACGACGCTGTCCACCGCCTTGAACACGTGCCCCCAGGCGGAGCGGTACGGGCCGCGTATCCAGTCGCGCACCTGCCCGGGCGGCGTGCAGAACAGTTCCGGCACCTCGATCCCCCGCGGGTTGCGCGCGCGCGGGCGCAGCGCCATCAGCACGAGCAGCGGCACCAGCACGGTGCGGGACCAGTACGACACCTTGGACAGGTGGAAGAAGAACCACTGCGGCAGGTGCATGATCTCGACCGGCATGACCGGCACGGCCCGCCAGGGCACCTGGCCGAACAGCGCGAGCTGGATGCGGGTGAACACGTTGCTGCGTTCCGCCCCGCCGGCCGCCAGGATGGCGACGCGGGCGCGGACCATATGCGGCGCGCTCGGCAAGTCGCCGATGGCCTTCAATGCGTAGTATGCCTTGACGCTGGCCGACAGGTCGAACGGCCCGTCATGGAACAGCGGCCAGCCGCCGTGCTCGCCCTGGATGCGCCGAAGATACACTGCGATTTTTTCTTGCAGCGGAACGTCGATTCGGTCCAAGTAGTGCTCAAGAAGCACATATTCAGCGGGAATCGTCGCGTCGGCTTCCAGTTCGAACACCCAATGCCCGTCGGGCCGCTGCCGCGTGGCGAGGGCCGTGGCGGCACGTTGGATGGTATGCTCAAGGGCGTCATCCGCAAGCTGATAGGCGTAGGGACGGGTCAGGCTGTCGCTCGGCATGGGGTTCTGTTGACTCGGGTCATGCGGCCAGGAGGGTGCTTGCTGCATCGCAACCTGATCTGATGGCACCTTCGATGGTCGCGGGCAAGCCGGTGGCGGTCCAGTCCCCGGCCAGCGCCAGGTTGGGCCAGCGGGTCCGGGCCGCAGGGCGCCGGCGGTCCTGTTCCGGCGTTGCGGCAAAAGTCGCGCGCTTTTCTTTCACCACGCGCCAAGGGGGCATGGCGTCCGGCAGGCGCAGCACCGCGCGCACGTCCTGCCAGACCTCCGCCGCCAGCGCCTCCGCCGGCGCGTCCGCCCGGCGGTTGCCGGCGCTGATGGTGACGCTGACGACGCCGGGCTTCACGAACACCCACTCGGCGGTGCCGCCGATCAGCCCGGTGAACCCGGCCTCCCCCGGGTCGGCGTCGCAGCGGA
>CAXTUO010000632.1:0-3045 GCA_964247175.1 uncultured Acetobacteraceae bacterium
ACCGTGGCGTTCCTCATGCCCGACCAAAGCTCGACCCGCTACGAGGAGCACGACCATCCGGGCTTCGTGGCCCAGATGCAGAAGCTTTGCCCGAGCTGCAAGGTGCTTTACCAGAACGCGAACGGCGACGCCTCGCGCCAGCAGCAGCAGTTCAACTCGGCCGTGTCGCAGGGCGTCAAGGCCATCGTGCTCGATCCCGTCGATTCGGCCGCCGCCGCGTCCCTGGTCAAGCAGGCGCAGGGCCGGGGCATCAAGGTGATCGCCTATGACCGGCCGATCCCCTCGGCCCCGGCCGACTACTACGTGTCCTTCAACAACGAGGAGATCGGCCGGTCGATCGCCAAGTCGCTCGTGGACCATCTCAAGGCGGGCAAGGTGGCGACGGCCGACGTGGGCGTGCTCGAGATCAACGGCTCGCCGACCGACGCGGCCGCGGGGCTGATCAAGAAAGGCATCCACGAGGGCTTGGCCGAAGGCGGCTACGCGACGCTGGCCGAGTACGATACCCCGGAATGGGCGCCCCCCAAGGCCCAGCAATGGGCGTCCGGCCAGATCTCGCGCTTCAGCAAGAAGATCGTGGGCGTGGTCGCGGCCAACGACGGCACCGCGGGCGGCGCCATCGCGGCGTTCAAGGCGGCGGGCGTCAACCCGGTCCCGCCCGTCACCGGCAACGACGCCACCATCGCCGGGCTGCAGCTCATCATCGCGGGCGACCAGTACAACACCATCTCGAAGCCGAGCGAGATCGTCGCCGCGGCGGCGGCCGACGTCGCGATAGCACTGCTTGGGGGCGAGGCGCCCAAGGCCGACACCACCTTGTTCGGCACGCCGACCCGGCTGTTCACCCCGGCGCTGGTGACAACCGGGAACCTCAAGGCCGAGATCGTGGACAAGACGGTCAACGGCAAGCCGATCGAGACGCCCGCGGTGCTCTGCACCGGCCGCTACGCGGACGGCTGCAAGAAGCTCGGCATCGCGCCCTGAGCCTTTTCTAAGCGGGGCCTCGCCTGACCGGGGCCGCCCGCACCCTTGCCCGGGCGGGCGGCCCCCAATAATCATGCCCGACCAGGGAGGGCCTGCCACAGATGTCCAACACGTCACAAGACATGCCGCCCGCGGGCGAACCGGTGCTCAGCCTTCGCGGCATCTGCAAGCAGTTCGGCGCGGTCTCGGCCCTGACCGACATCGACCTCGATGTCCATGCGGGCGAGGTCGTGGCCTTGGTCGGCGACAACGGCGCGGGCAAGTCCACCCTGGTCAAGGTCCTGGCCGGCGTGCACCAGGCGACCACGGGCACCATGACGTTCCGCGGCAAGCCCGTGACGCTCGCCGGCCCGAACGACGCGCTTTCGCTCGGCATCGCGACCGTGTTCCAGGACCTCGCCCTTTGCGAGAACCTGGACGTCGTCGCCAACATCTTCCTCGGCAAGGAGATGCAGCCCTATGCGCTCGACGAGGTGGCGATGGAGATCCGGGCCTGGACGCTGTTGAACGAGTTGTCGGCCCGCATCCCCAGCGTCCGCGTGCCGATCGCGTCCCTGTCGGGCGGCCAGCGCCAAACGGTGGCCATCGCCCGCTCGCTGCTGCTGGAGCCGAAGCTCATCATGCTGGACGAGCCGACCGCGGCCCTCGGCGTCGCGCAGACCGCCGAAGTGCTGAACCTCATCGAGCGGGTCCGCGACCGCGGCCTCGGCGTGATCATGATCAGCCACAACATGGAGGACGTCCGCGCCGTCGCGGACCGGATCGTCGTGCTGCGGCTCGGGCGCAACAACGGCGTGTTCTATCCCGACGCGTCGAACCAGGAACTGGTCAGCGCGATCACGGGTGCGGCCGACAACGCGGTGTCCCGCCGGTCCGGGCGGCGCCAGGCCCAGCAGAACCTTGCCGGGGAGGCGCAGGCATGAGCGGCGACAAGGCCCCGGCGCCCGCGCTCGACCGCGCCGATGTCCGCGTCCGGCACGACGCCGGGCTGGGCGGCGCGGTCCGCGGCTTCATCGACCGCGTCCGGTCGGGCGACCTCGGCTCGCTGCCGGTGGTCGTGGGGCTTGCGGTCATCTGGACGGTGTTCCAAAGCCTCAACCCCGTTTTCCTGTCGAGCGGCAACCTGGTCAACCTCCTGTTCGACAGCTCCACGGTCGGCGTCATCTCGCTCGGCATCGTCTGCATTCTGATGGTCGGCGAGATCGACCTTTCGGTCGGCTCGGTCAGCGGCTTCGCGTCCGCGGTGGTCGGCGTGCTTTGGGTGAACAGCGGCTGGCCGGTGGCCGTCGCGATCCTGGCGGCGCTCGCGGTCGGCGCCGTGTTCGGCCTGCTCTACGCCGTGCTGTTCAACCGCCTGGGGATGCCGAGCTTCGTGTCCACCCTGGCGGGCCTGCTCGCGGTGCTCGGGATGCAGCTTTACATCCTCGGCGCGACCGGGTCGATCAACCTGCCCTATGAGGCGCCGCTCGTGGCCCTCGGCCAAACGCTTGTCATGCCGCCCTTCGTCTCCTACGCGCTGGTGCTGATCGCCGGCGTCGCCATCTTCGCGACCGGCTACCGCACGGCCGCCCGGCGCCGCGCGGCGGGCCTCACGCCGCCGTCGCTGGCCGGCATCCTGGCCCGCGCGCTCGCCTTCACCGTGGCCCTCGAACTCATTGCCTATTATCTCAACGAGGACCGCGGCATCCCCTGGATGTTCGGCCTGTTCGTTGGCCTCGTGGTGGCGATGGATTACGCGCTGAAGCGGACCCAATGGGGCCGGTCGATGACCGCGGTGGGCGGGAACCGGGAAGCCGCGCGACGCGCCGGCATCAATGTGCGCGGCATCTACACGAGCGCCTTCGTGCTGTGCTCCACGCTTGCGGCGCTCGGCGGCGTGCTGTCGGCCGCCCGCCTTGCTTCCGCGAGCCAGCAGGCCGGCACCGGGGACGTCAACTTGAACGCGATTGCCGCGGCGGTGATCGGCGGCACCAGCCTGTTCGGCGGACGCGGCAGCGCCTATTCGGCGCTGCTCGGCATCATCGTGATCCAGTCCATCGCGAGCGGGCTGACGCTGCTCGA
>CAXTUO010000633.1:0-3041 GCA_964247175.1 uncultured Acetobacteraceae bacterium
CACCCGGCGCTGGTAGTCCTCCCCGCGGTCGGCGTTGGCGGAATGGTAGTTCGCGGTCGCCAGGCTCCAATCGCCGGTCTGCCGGAACAGCGCCGCCAGGAAACGCGCGGCGTAGCGGGCGTTGGCCACCGGGTCGAACGCCTCCTCCAGGCTGGCGAAGGCGGTGGGGTGGTGCATCAGGTTGACCTGCATGCAGCCTACGTCAATCGAGCGGACGCCGCGGGCCTGCAAGGTCCGCACGGCGTCGATGGCTTGCTCCTTATCGTCAAAGAAGAAGCCGGCGCCCTCGACGTTGATGGTCCAGGGCCAGGCGCGCACCTGCTTGGTGAGGGGATCGAGCCGCCCGCTTTCCACGCGGGACATCGCCGACATCAGCTTGTCCGGGATGCGTGGCACCTTCTGCGCGGCGGCGATGGCAGCCTCGCAGGCGGCATACGGCGTGTCAGGCGCGGCGCGAGCCGGGACGGCGGCCAACAGGAGCGCCAGGACAGCGACGGCTTTCAACAGCATTCGATACGACGCGACCTCATGACCTTGGCATGACTCTGGCCCAAGATGCCCGGCGGCTGCTTACAGCATCACCGGGCGGGACGCCACCGATCAGGCGGCGATGAGGCCGCCGAGCCGGGCCAACGCCGCCAGGTGGCTGTCGGTGTCGCCGAAACCGCGCTCGATCATCGTCATGCGCTTGAAATGATGGCCCACGGCGTACTCCATCGTGACGCCGATGCCGCCGTGCAACTGGATGGCCTCCTGGCCGATGTGCCGGCCGCTGCGGCCGATCTGCACCTTGGCGGCGTGCATGGCGCGCTGCCGCTCGGAGGAGTCCGGGTCCGATGCCATCATGGCGGCATAAAGGGCCATGCTGCGCGCCTGCTCCAGGGACACGTACATATCCACGGCGCGGTGCTGCAACGCCTGGTTCTCGCCGATGGCCCGGCCGAACTGCTTGCGGGTCTTCAGGTAATCCACCGTCATGGCGTGCATCGCGGCCATCACGCCGACACCCTCGGCGCACAGCGCGGCCAACATCTCGTCGTTCGCCTGCTCCAGGATCGGCAGCGCCTCGGCCGGATCGCCCAGCGCCTCCCCGGGCGCGTTGGACAGGGTGATCTCGGCGGCGCGCATGCCGTCCTGGGTCGGGTAGCCGCGGCGCGAAACGCCGGGCGCGTCGGCCTGGACCAGGAACAGGCCGATGCCGTGGCGCTCCCGGTGCGTGCCGGCGGTGCGGGCGGTGACGAGCAGGGCGTCGGCGCTGTCGCCGTGCAGCACCAGGCTCTTCTCCCCGGAAAGGCGCCAGGCGTCGCCGTCGCGCTCCGCACGGGTCGCCACGTCGTTCAGGCTGTGGCGGGACTGCCGTTCCACCTGGGCGTAGGCCAGCACGCGCTCCCCGGCGGCGATGCCGGGCACCAGCGCCTGCATCTGCGACTCCGACGCGGCGGAGCGGAGCAGGGCGCCACAGGCGACGACGGTGGCGAAGTACGGCTCGACCACCAGGGCGCGGCCGAATGCCTCCATGACAAAGGCAGTATCGACGAGGCCGCCGCCGAACCCGCCCTGTTCTTCGGTGAACGGCAGGCCCAACAGGCCGAGGTCGGCGAACTGCGCCCACATCTCACGGCTCCAGCCATCAGGCGCCGCGCGGTAGCCCTTGCGCGCTTCGAAGCCGTAGCGGTCCGCGATCATGCGGTCCACGCTGTCCTTCAGCAGCCGCTGCTCGTCGCTGAGATCGAAGTCCATGCCGTTTCCCCCGTGCGCGTTGGGGTCAGCGTAGCCGAAACACGGCGCCCCGCTAACCCCAGACGCTGCGAAGGCCTAAAGGCCGTTCTTCACCTTGTCCGCGCTGTTGGTGACGGCGCGGCCGGCCGCGCCCAGGTCCTGGCCGGCGCCGGCGGTGGTGTTGCAGGCGCTCAGGGCGGGCGCCATCGCGGCAAGTGCCAATGCGGCCAGCAGGGCGCGGGACAATCGACTCATGTGGGTGTGCATCGAAACCTCCTTGAATGCGGGTACCGCCTTCCAACTCGCGATGCCCGCAACGGTTCCGGTTAGAACCCAAGGATTGCCTTTGCAACGATATTCCGCTGGATCTCGTTCGACCCGCCGTAGATCGAGATCTTGCGCCAGTTGAAGTAGGTCGGCGCCGCCTCTGCCGCGTATTCGGGGCCGACTGGCGGCTCGTTGCTGCCGTGCTCGTGGTCGTCGTACGGCAGGATGTAGGGGCCTACCACGTCCATCAGCAGCTCCGTCGTCGCCTGCTGCAATTCGGACCCCTTGATCTTGAGGATCGAGCTGGCCGGGTTTGGAAGCGCCCGGTCCCGCTTGCGCTCGTCCGCGACAACGCGGAGCTGGGTCATCTCCAGCGCCTTCAGCTCCACCTCGACGGCGGCCAGCTTCTCGCGGAAGTGCGGTTCCTCGATCATCGCGCGGTCGCCGACGTGCTCCAACGCGGCCAGTTGCTTGATTCGGCGGATGCGCGCCTTGCTGACGCCCACGCGGGCGATGCCGGTGCGCTCGTTGCCCAGCAGGAACTTGGCGTAGTCCCAGCCGCGGTTCTCCTCCCCGACCAGGTTCTCCACGGGCACGCGCACGTCGTCGAACCAGACCTCGTTGACCTCCACGCCGCCGTCGAGCGTCTGGATCGGGCGGACCGTGATGCCCGGCGTCTTCATGTCGATCAGGATGAAGCTGATGCCCTGCTGCTTCTTCGCCGCCCCCGGATCCGTGCGGGCCAGGCAGAAAATCCAGTCGGCATGCTGCGCCAGCGTGGTCCAGGTCTTCTGCCCGTTCACCACGTAATGGTCGCCGTCCCGCTTCGCCGTGGTGCGCAGGCTGGCCAGGTCCGAGCCGGCGCCGGGTTCGGAGAAGCCCTGGCACCACCAGATGTCGAGGTTGGCGGTCGCCGGCAGGAACTGCTTCTTCTGCGCGTCCGACCCGAACTGCGCGATCACCGGGCCGACCATGTTGGTGTTGAAGCCGAGCGGCGCCGGGACGCAGTTCTGCTGCATCTCGTCCTGGTAGATGTAGAGCTGCACCGGCGTCCA
>CAXTUO010000634.1:0-3025 GCA_964247175.1 uncultured Acetobacteraceae bacterium
CCCCCATCACCGGCCGGTCGGCGACCGGCACGCCGCGGCTGTCCTGCACGGTGCCGGAGGTTTCGGCGAACACCATCACCTTGCAGCTGCAGGCGCGCAGCAGGTCCAAGTGGGGCCGCATCGCCTCGATCTCCTGCTCGACAGTGCGGCGGCGCAGCTCGACGCCGTACCAGCCGGATACGAAGGCCAGGCCATGGCGGGCGAGCACCGCTTGCAGCGCCGCCGGGTCGGTTGGGAACTTGTTGCCTTTCTCGATGCAGGTAAACTCGGCTTGCCGCGCCTCGGCCAAGCAGATCTTAAGCGGCGTGTCACCGCCGAGTTCCGGCATGTCGTCGTTGCTCCACGCAATCGGGTTGGTGCCGAGCCTGACCGCCATGCTCACCCCATCGCCTGCGCCGCGCGTACCCGCAGGTAGGCCGCGCGCGCTTCCTGCACCTCGTTCCGCGCGGACACCTCCGGCACCGCCACGTCCCACCAGGCGCCGCCCGCTTCCGTGGTCGGCCCGGGGTCGGTCGGGATCACGACCACATAGGTGCGGTCCGCCGCCTTGGCCCGTTCCAGCGCCGCTTCCAGCCCGGCGATGCCGTCCACCGTCTCCGCCTGCGCGCCCAGGGACCGCGCATGGGCGGCGAAGTCCACCCAGGTCTCGTCGGCCCGGCCGTCCACGTCGGCGAGGAGGTTGTTGAACGGCGCGCCGCCGCAGGCCTGCTGCAAGCGGTTGATGCAGCCGTAGCCGCGGTTGTCCAGCACGGTCACCACCAGCTTGCGCCCCAGCATCACCGAGGTGTGCAGCTCCGAGTTGAGCATGAGGTAGCTGCCGTCGCCCACCATCACGAACACCTCCCGCTCCGGCCGGGCGAGCTTCACGCCGAGGCCGCCGGCGATCTCGTAACCCATGCAGGAAAAGCCGTATTCCAGGTGGTAGCCGCCCGGCTCGGCGCTGCGCCAAAGCTTGTGCAGCTCGCCCGGCAGGCCGCCCGCGGCGCAGACCACGGTGCCGCCCGGCCCAGCCGCCCGGTTCACCGCGCCCAGCACCTGCGCATCGGTCGGCAGTTCGAGGTTGCCCGGCGCCGTGGCCGCGTCCACGGCCGCGTTCCATTCCTGCACCAGCCCCGCCGCGCGCCGCTGCCACGCGGGCGGGGCGGCGTAGCCCTCCAGCGCCGTGCCCAGTTCCTCCAGCGTGCGGCGCGCGTCGCCGACCAGCGGCACGGCGCCGTGCTTGTGCGCGTCGAACCCGGCGACGTTGAGCTGCACCAGCCGCGCCCGGCCCGGCAGCACGGCGCGCGATCCCGTGGTGAAGTCCTGCAAGCGCGTGCCGACCGCCAGCACCACGTCGGCCTCGCCCGCCAGCGCGTTGGCGGCCGAGCTGCCGGTCACGCCGACCGACCCCACGGCCTGTGGGTGGTCCCAGGGCATCGCGCCCTTGCCGGCCTGCGTTTCGGCGACGGGGATGCCGTGCCGGGCCGCGAACCCCTGCAACTCCTCGGTCGCCCCGGAGTACAGCACGCCGCCCCCGGCGACGATCAGGGGCCGCGCCGCGCCGCGCAGCAGGCCCGCGGCCTCGGCGAGGGCCGAAGAGTCAGCGCCGGGCCGGCGCGGACGGTGCAGGCGGGGCGCGAAAAAGGCTTCGGGGTAGTCGCAGGCTTCCGCCTGCACGTCCTGGCATAGGCAAAGCGTGGCCGGGCCGCAGTCCGCCGGGTCGGTGAGCGCGGCCATCGCGCGGGGCAGCGAGACGAGCAACTGCTCCGGCCGGGTGATGCGGTCCCAGAAGCGCGACACCGGCTTGAAGCAGTCGTTGACGCTGGCGGTGGCGTCGCCGGGGTCTTCCAACTGCTGCAGCACCGGGTCGGGCCGGCGGTCGGCGAACACGTCGCCGGGCAGGAACAGCACGGGGAGGCGGTTGACGTGGGCGACGCCGGCCGCGGTCAGCAGGTTCATCGCCCCGGGGCCGATGGAGGTCGTGACCGCCATCATCCGCCGCCGGTTCGATGCCTTGGCGAAGGCGACGGCGGCCAGCGCCATGCCTTGCTCGTTGTGCCCGCGCAAGGTGGGCAGCGTGTCCCGCGCCCCGTGCAGCGCCTCCCCCATGCCGGCCACGTTGCCGTGGCCGAAGATGGCCCAGCAGCCCGCGAACAGCGGCGCTTCCGTCCCGTCGTCCAGCACCGTGCGCTGCGCCGCCAGGTATCGCACCACCGCCTGCGCCGCGGAAAGGCGGATGGTGGCTCCCGGCTCAGGCATTGCGGCGTCCGCCCCGGCGGTACTGATCGGCCATCACGGCCGCGATGATGATGAGGCCCTTCACGATGTCCTGGATGTAGGCGTCCACGCCCAGGAAGGTGAAGCCGCTGGTCATCACGCCCAGGATCAGCGTGCCGACCACGGTGCCGGTGATCCGCCCGATGCCGCCGGACAGGCTGGTGCCCCCGATCACCGCGGCGGCGATGGCGTCCAGCTCGTAGCTCATGCCCATGCCGGCCTGCCCGCTCGCCGCCCGGGCGGAGGTGATGACGCCGCCCAGGCCGGACAGCAGCCCGGCGATCCCATACACCAGGACCAGGTGCCGGGTGACGTTGATGCCGGACACGCGCGCGGCCTGCAGGTTGCCGCCGATGGCGTAGGTGTACTTGCCGTAGCGCGTGTAGCCCAGCGCCACGTGGAAGACCACGGCCACCGCCAGGAAGATCAGCACCGGGTTCGCGCCGCTGCCGATGGCGGTGTACTGGTCGGTCAGCATGCTGATCGGCTGCCCCTTGGTGTAGTAGCGGGCGAGGCCGCGCGCCGTGACCATCATGCCGAGCGTGGCGATGAACGCCGGCAGCCGCCCATAGGTGACCAGCGCGCCGTTGATCAGCCCGGCCGCCGCCCCCACCGCCAGCGCCGCCAGCACGGGCACGACCGCCGGCATGTCGGTGAGCGAGGGGAACACCGCCCGCGCGTAGTCGCTCGACTGCGCGAGGCTTGCCGCCACCATGGCCGAAAGCGCCAGCACCGAGCCGGAAGACAGATCGACGCCGGCGGTGATGAT
>CAXTUO010000635.1:0-3019 GCA_964247175.1 uncultured Acetobacteraceae bacterium
GGGCGCCTGGCCCAGCAGCATGAGAGCCCCGGGCTGCACGCGCCACACCGCCTGGACGTGCAGGCCGGCTTCAGGCTCGGCGCGGGTCCGGGCGGCGTGGCCCGGCAGGGCGGCGGCGAGGGCGGTCATGCCGCCCGCCGCGTCACTGCCGTGGCGAGCTCGTCATACAAGGCGCGGTGCCGGGCGGCGGACTCGTCGATCCCGACCGGGGGCGCGATGCCGTCCACCAGGCGTTCCCACAGGCCCGGCTCCTCGACGGCACGGCGCATCGCCGCCGCCAGCCCGGCCGCGTCGCCGACCGGGAAATGCAGGCCGTTCACGCCGTCCCCCACCAGCTCCATGGCGCCGCCGAGGGCGCTGCAGATCACCGGGCGCCGGTGCTGCAAGGCCTCGTTGATCACCAGCGGCGCGTTTTCCCACCATTCCGACGGGAACACGACCCAATCCGCGTCGGCGATCAGCCGGGACATGTCGGCCCGGCGGTACGCGCCGGAATAGCGCGCGTCCGGCGCCGCCTCCCGGGCATGGTCGAAGCGGGCCAGCGTGTCCGGCGCCTGGTGCTCCGTGCTGCCGTGCAGCGTCAGCCGGTGCGCGACGCCGTCCCGCGACAGCCGGGCGGAGGCGTCGAGCGCCACGGTGGCGCCCTTGAACCGGTTGATGTGGCCGAAGAAGGCAAAGCGGTCCCGACGCGCCGCGGCCCGGGCGGGCGCCGGAGGGGTGGCGGGCAGGCCGTTGGGCACCACGGAAATGCGCGACGCGTCCAGCCCCCAGGCCACGTAGCGGTCGCGCAGGAAGCGGCTCGGCGCAATGAAATGGTCCACCTGGGCCAGCGCGCCGCCGATGTGCAGCTCGCGCAGGCGGAAGTCGGTCAGGCTGCGCTCGGGGAAGCAGCGGCGGCAGGCGTCGGGCGCCGCCGAATGGCACAGCGCGCCCGCAGTCGTCACCATCTGCCCATCATTCGCGCAGAGAGCGTAATAATCGTGCAGCGTCATCACCACCGGCACGCCCGGCAAGACGCGGCGCACCACGCCCACCATCTCCGCGCCCACCGTCATCAGGTGGTGGATGTGCACCACGTCCGGCCGCAGCTCGCGCAGCAGGGCGGCCAGCGGCATGGCCACGCCGTGCAGGTCGAGTTGGGACATATGGAACGGGTCGAACCGGCCGCTCCACATCAGCAGCTCGTCGGGCTGGTCGCCCACCGTCTGGAACGGGGTGCCCGGGCTTTGCGGGCGCTGGTGCGGCGCGGTGCCGGCCAGGAACAGCCCGTCGAACCCGGCGTCGCGGCGCAGGGTGCGGAACAGGTCGCGGGCGAAGATCTCGGTGCCGCCGGCCTGCAGGTCGGGGTGGGCGTGCAGCAGGAACAGGATGCGCAACGCCGTCACTCCTTCTCGAAGATGCAGATGTCCTGAAAGCTCGCCCCTTCGCGCCCGCTCCAGCAGCCGTAAAGGGCGGGGTTGCGGCGGCGCAGGCCGTGGCGCAGGAACTTCTCCAGGAACGCGTCCTCGTCGAACGCCACGGCGGCGAGCGGGGCGTCGGCTTCGGCATAGTAAACCGGGCCGTCCGCGGCGGCGTCGAAGGTGAGCCGGCCCTGCCCCGCCGCGAGTGCGGCCCGGGCGGGCGGGTTCATCTGGAACGCGGTCGCCAGGCAACACCCGCCGGGCGCCAGCAGCCGCGCCACCTCCCCGGCGTAGTGCAGCACCTCCGGCAAATCGAGGTGGGTGAGCACCGAAACCAGGCACACCCGGTCGAACGACGCGTCCGCGAAGGGCAAGGGCGTGCCCGCCGTCGGCAGGGTGCCCTGCGGGTTGTACAGCGGGTGATGCAGGTCGAGGTGCTGGAAGCGCATGTTGGGGTAAAGCGCGGTGATGTTGGCCGTGCACCACGCGATGCCGGGCGCCACCGGGTCCACGCCGTCGTAGCTGCCGCCCTCGTCCAGGTATTGCGTCAACGGCAGCGCCAGGCGGCCGATGCCGCAGCCGATGTCCAGCACCCGGTGGCCCGGCGCCAGCCCGGCGTCGCGCACCAGGCGCTCCAGGAACTCCGCCCCGATGGCGCGGAAGTCGCCGTCGCCACAGAACATCAGCTCCGGCGGCGGCACCGGCATGAAGCGGTTGGCGGCGAGAAAGCGGCGCAGCGTCGCGATGTCGGTCATGCCGCCGCCCGGTGCGCGCGCCGGGCCATCAAGGCGGTGATGTCGTGGTCCCAGCGGCGGTGGTGCAGCCGGCGGTTGTACAGCGACGCCAGCGTTTCCGCGTAGCCCTTGTGCAGTTGGATCGAGCGGCGCTCGAAGTGGTAAAGCTCCGCTTCCGGCACGTAGGCGATGCCGGCGCCGGCCGCCTGCAGCCGCAGGCACAGGTCGGAGTCCTCGAAATCGCCGATGATGTAATCTTCGGACAGGCCGCCCACCGCCTCGAACAGCGCGCGGCGCACCAGCAGGGCGGCGCCGGTGACGCCCGGCACCCGGCGGCGGCGCTGGGCCGCGGGCCAATGGCGCGGCATCCCCTTGTGGTAGTGCGCGTTGAACCACATGCCGTCCGCGTCGCGCTCGAAGAACAGCCCGGCGTGCTGGATGGAGCCGTCGTCGAACAGCAGCTTCGGCCCGGCCGCGCCGACCCCGGACACCACGAGCGCCCCGCGCATCGCGGCGAGCCAGCCGGGACGCGCCGGCACCACGTCCGAGTTCAGCAGCAGCAGCAGCGGCGCGCGGGCCAGCGCCGCCGCGGCGTTGCTGGCGGCCGCGAACCCCCGGTTGCCCGGCATCACCGCCATCGTGAACGATAGCGCATGGAGGCTGTGCAGGCCGCGCAGCAGGAACTCCAACTCCACCCGCTGCTCCGGGCTGTCCAGCACGTAGATCAGCTCCGCCCGGCGGCAGTCCGGGTCCGCGGCCAGCGCCGCCACCTGGAAGCGCAGGAAATCGAGGTTGCGATACAGCGGCACCAGGATCGAGACCGTCGGCTGCCGCACCCGGGCGCCGGTCTGCACCGCGTCCACGGCGCCGCGCACGGCCTGGGCC
>CAXTUO010000636.1:0-3017 GCA_964247175.1 uncultured Acetobacteraceae bacterium
CTGCAACCAGCGCAGCGACCAGGCGACGGTGTTCCGCGTCGATCCCGCGAGCGGCAAGCTGACCTTCACGGGCCGCTACGTCCCCGTGGGCAGCCCGTCGATGATCGCATTCCTTTAGGGACGGTCCACGAAGGCCTTGAACGCTTCCGCGTAGTCCGGATGCCAGCGCGAAAGCGCCGGGCGGTTCTCGACGATGTCGCCGGCCGCCCAAAGGATGCGCTTCTCGTCAAGCGGCCGAGGCGCGTCGTTGTCCGGGCACAGGATATAGAAGTCCCCGGCCGCGAGGCGCTCCACCATGAAATCCACCGTCTGCTCCGGGGTCCAGGCGCCGCCTGGCTTTTCCGTCCGGCCATTCGCAGTCAGCGGCGTGAACACGAAGCCCGGGATGAGCAGATGCGCGGTGATCCGGCAACCCGGCGTGTTCCGCAACTCGTGCTGCAGGGCCTCGGTGAACGCCTTTACCCCGGCCTTGGACACGTTGTAGGCGGGGTCGCCGGGCGGCGTGGTAATGCCCTGCTTGGACCCGGTGTTGATGATGAAGCCGGGGTGGCCACGGGCGATCATGCCGGGCGCGAAGATGCGGGAGCCGTGGATGATGCCCCAAAGGTTGGTGCTGATCACGCGGTCCCAGGCCTCGTCCGGGCCGAACAGGGCGCTGCCGGGCTGCACGCCCGCGTTGTTCATCAGGAGATCGACGCCGCCGAACCGCTCGCGGACGGCGGCTTCCAAGCGTTGGAGGTCCGCGGCGCGGCTCACGTCCGTGGGCGCCGCCATGATGCTGGCAGAACCGTCCGGGGCCAGAGTGGACGCCGCCTTGGCTGCCTCGGAAAGCCGGTCGCCGCCGAGGTCGGCGATGCAGACACGCAGCCCCATGGCCGCGAAACGCTTGGCGGCGGCGAGGCCGATCCCCGATGCGCCGCCGGTGACGACGGCCACGGATTGAGCATCTAAAGTAAGCTGAGGCATGCTATTCCCTTTTTGCGTTTGGACGCCGCCGACGCGACCCGGCAGGCTCGCTTCGAGCGCCGGTCCAGCGAGGTTCCTAGCATCAACATCCCGCAGCCGCACGCCGCCTTCGGATTACATGGCCGGCTTGCGGACTCAGCAACTTGGGCGCGGTTAGCAAAACCTAAACCATCAGTTGTGTTATATCCTTGAAAATAAACCAATACGCGTGGTAATCAAAATGCACGGCGATGCCGGTCCAAGCCTCATACCCTTGGGTGGCACCTCCGCACGACCCAAACTGAAGGTGCCCCACAACATGGATGCCCAGGATCTTTCCTCAGCCGAGGCCCGCCTCCTCGTCCTGGAGATGTCGGTTGCGGCGCTGATCGCGCAATTGCCGCAGCCGTCTTTGGAGGAGGTGGCCAGCATGCTGTGCTTCGTCGCCAACACGACCGAAGAGGCGGAAGAGTTCACCACCGCGGCTGGTGACCGGCAACTGGGCTATGTCCGCCATTGGGCCAGCGAGATGCTGCATCGCGTGATGATATCACGGAAGGCGCCGCGCACGGACGCCGCGGCTGTGCTGTCGGCACAGGATTGATCACCCGCGAAAGGCCGAGCGCCTCCAAGCAGGGCCGCTGGCCTAACCGCAGGCCGGGTTGATCGCCAGGAACGCCTCCCCCGCCGCGACGTGCCCCACGGGGGCCAAGTAGTCCCAAGCAGCCTGGCTCTCTCCAGGCGTCTTGACGCGATACAGCGTCAAGTCATGCAGTACCCGCCCGTCTGCCCGCATGGTCGTGTCCGTGCCAAAATAAGCGACGGGCAAGGCCCGCATCGCCCGGCCGACGGCAAGCGCGTTCCGCGTGCCGGCCTGCGCCATCGCGCGCAGGAAATGCGTCGTCGCCGCATACACGTTGGCCTGGTTCTGCGTCGGCATGGCCCGGCGCTCCGCCATGAAGCGCCCGCCGAACGCGCGTGAGGCCGGGTTCTGGTCCCAGTAGAAGCTGGTCGGGAAGCGCAGGCCCTGCGCCACGTCCAGCCCAAGCGCGTGGATGTCGGTCAGGTACACCAGGAACCCGGCCAGGGTCTGCGGCCCGCCGGTCTGCATGCCGAACTCAGCCGCCTGCTTCAGCAGGTTCACCTGGTCGCCGCCTACGCTCGCCAAGCCGATGACCCGGGCCCCGGAGGTCCGGGCCTGGATGAGCTGCGAGGAGAAGTCGGTGTTGCCGATCGGGAACTTGGTGCTGCCGAGCACCTGGCCACCGCCCGCCCCGATGACCCGGGTCGCCTCGGCCTGCAGCGCCGTGCCGAAGCTGAAATCAACCGTGATGAAATACCAGTTCTTGCCCCCGCCTTCCGTCAGCACCTTGCCGGTGCCGACCGCCAAGGCGTGGGTGTCGTCCGCCCAATGGCTGCTCACCGGCGCGCAGGTCTTGGAGGTGAACTCGGTGACGGCCGCCGCGGTGATCAGGACCGTGCGGTTCTTCTCCCGCGCCACCTGCTGCACCGCCGCGGCGACCGGGGTCACGGGAAGGTCGGTGATGGCGTCCACGCCGCCGTCATACCATTCGCGGGCGATGCTGCCGGCCACGTCCGGCTTGTTCTGGGTGTCGGCGTGGACGACCTCGACCGGGTGGCCCAGCACGGTGCCGCCGAAATCCTGCATCGCCATGCGCGCTGCCGCCACCGACCCCGCGCCGCCGCTGCTGGCATACGGTCCGCTCTCGTCCGTCAGCACGCCGATGCGGACCGGGGCCTCCTGCGCCCATGCCCGCCCGGCCAGCAACGCGGCGCTCGCCAGGACGGCTCGCCGTCCAACGCTTCGTGCACTCATCGACGCACCCCAGGTGTCAGCATCCTACCCGTTCAGCACGGCGGGAACAAAGGCGAACCCACGGAACCGAGCCCGCATGCCGCGCACCGGCGCCCCGGCCAGGGCATAGCGTGGGAAGCGGGCCAGAAAGCGGCCGATCGCCACGGCGCCCTCCAGCCGGGCCAGGCTCATGCCGACGCATTGGTGGATGCCGGCGGCGAACGCCAGGTGGCGGTTCGGCGAGCGGCCGATGTCG
>CAXTUO010000637.1:0-3016 GCA_964247175.1 uncultured Acetobacteraceae bacterium
GGCCCGGCTTGGGCAAGAGGGCAGCGCGGCTGCGGATCAGCATCGTGGCCATGGGCGGAAACTCCGGAATTCAGGCGGGAAGGGCTTCCTGCTCGGCAAAGGCGCGGTCCACCTCGTCCTGCAGAAGCCCGGTGAGTTGGCGGCGCAGCGCCTCGGCGGCCAGGCTGAACGGGTCGCGCGGGCGCGGCATGTCGATGGGCACCACGGCCTTGATCCGCCCGGGCCGCGAGGTGAACACCACGACCCGGTCGGCCAGCGCCACCGCTTCGTCGATGTGGTGCGTGACGAACAGCACGGACGCGCCGGACGCGCGCCACACGTCCAGCAGGAAGTCCTGCATCTTGCTCCGCGTCTGCACGTCGAGCGCCGCGAACGGCTCGTCCATCAGCAGCACCTTGGGACGCATCGCGAGCGCGCGCGCCACCGCGACGCGCTGCCGCATCCCGCCCGACAGCTCGTCCGGACGCTTGTCGATGGCCTCCGCCAGCCCCACCCGGGCCAGCGCCTCCTGCGCCGCCGCGCGCCGCGCGTCGGGCGCGTCGCCGCGGATCGACAGCCCGAACGCCACGTTCTGCCCCACGGAAAGCCACGGGAACAGGGAGGTTTCCTGAAAGATCAGGCTGCGGTCCGGCGACGGCGCCTCCACCCGGGCGCCGAACGACCGAAGCTCGCCGGCCGTCACGTCCTGCAGCCCAGCAATCAAGTAGAGCAGCGTGCTCTTGCCGCATCCGGACGGCCCGAGCAGCACCACGAACTCGCCGGGCGCGATGTCGAGGTCGATGGCCCGCAGCGCCTCATGGGCGCGCGGCGTGCCGGGCGCCCACACCTTGCCGAGCCCTTGGCAGGAAACGGCGCTAAAGGCCACGCAGCGCCTCCGCTCCCTTCGGCATCCAGTAGAGCAGCCGGTTCTGCAGTAGGCGCAACGCGAAGTCGAAGGCGAACCCCAGCACGCCGATCAGCGCGATGGTGAAGAACACCAAAGACGGGTTGAAGGTGTTGCGCGCCAGCATGATGACCTGGCCCAGCCCGTAGCCCACCCCCGTCGTCTCGGCGATCAGCACCGCCATCCAGGCGGCGAACAGGTTCATCCGCAGCACCAGCAGCATCCCCGGCAGGATGGCCGGTACGATCACCCGGGCGTAGATCTGCCGCTTGCTCGCCCCCATGGTGCGGGCGACATGGATGAAGTTGCGGTTCACCCCGTCAATCTGCGCGACGGTGGACAGCGTCATGTGGAACAGCAGCGCCACGACCACCATGAACACCGCCGGGCGGTTGCCGATGCCGAACATGAAGATCGCCACCGGCAGCCAGGCGATGGGCGACACCGGCGCCAGCAGGGTGATGGTCGGCAAGGTCAGCCGCTCGAACAGCAGGAAGTAGCGGATGGCGACGCCGAGCGAGACGGACAGCACGGAGGCGATCACCAGGCCGCTCAGCACCCGCCCGATGGTGGCCCCGGCTGTATAGATCACGGCCAGCGCCGGCGGCGGCCCCGCGTCCATGCCGGCGCCGACCTGCCAGCGGCTGATCGTGTTGAAGTACTTGGCCTGCCCGGCGATGCCGCCCAGGAACACGTGCGGCGGCGGCAGCAGCCGCGGGTCGGCCCAGCCGATTGCCCACAGCACCTCCCAGATGGCGCAGAACATGCCGATGCTGACGAACGCCCACCCCACCTTGCCCACCCAGGGCGGCAGGCTGGGGCGCCGAAGTGTTATGGCCGGCGCTTGAAGGGCCGCGGACATGGCGGGGCTACGCCGCCTTGTATTTCAGCTTGCCGTAAAGCTCCGGGTTCTCCGCGATCACCTGCTCCAGGAAGGTCCAGTCGATCGCGTCGCGTCCGGGCTTTTTCTTGATGTAGCCCATCTCCTGGATCGAGTTCACCCGGTCCAGGATGAACTGCGTCTGGCTGCGTGCATCCACCACGGAGGGCTGCTTGCTCATCGCGATGCGCGCATTCTCCATGCTGGTCTTGTAGTAGCGGCCTACCAGGGTATCGAGCGTCTTCTGCGGGTCCTGCTCCGCCATCAGTTGCGCCGTCATCATGCCCTTGATGAGCGCGCGCAGCCCGGCCGGGTTCTTCTGGATCAGCGTGTCGCTGACCGCCAGCACGCAGTCGGTGTAGCCCCGCCCGTAGATGTCGAGGCCGTCCGACAGCTTCACCGCGCCCTTCACGTCGTTGAGCAGCGCCGTGCCGTACGGCTCGATGGTGCAGATCATGTCGAGCGACCCGGCGCGGAACGCTTCCACCGCTTCCGGCGTGTTGCCCATGTAGCGCACGTTGATGTCCTTGAAGGACACCCCGTTCTTCTTGAACCAGTCGTACGGCAGCACCTCCAGCGTGTCGAGCTGGAAGGTGCCGAGCGTCTTGCCCTTCAGCTTCGCCGGGCTGTCCAGCCCCGGCTGCGCCACGAGCACGCAGCCCTCGATGCCGCCGCCCGCCACGACCTTCACCGGGGCGCCCGCGTCGAACAGCGCGACGAAGCTGGTATAGGGCATCAGCCCGGCATCGACCTGCCCGGCGCCCAGGAACGTCACCTGCTCGGCGAACGTCGGCGACGGCACGAAGTCCAGGATCAGACCGTCCGCCTGCGCCGTTTGCATCGCGTTGGTCAGGTAGAAGTTCAGGTTGCAGAAGCCGGACCCGAAGGTCGAGCTGATGTGGCTTTCCGCCGCCCGCGCGCCGTGGCTGCACGCCATCAAGCTGACCGCGCCGAGCGCCGCGCCCTTCAGCGCCGCCCGCCGGCTGACCGGCCCATTCCACACGGAGGTGCAGGCAAGAGCGCTGGCCATGGCGGACCTTCCACAAGTTCGGTGAAGGACTCAGCAAGCGCCGTGCCATCACCTGCCCGCCAAGGTGCGCTCCATGGCCGCTGCTGCCTGAAGGACGCGCCAATCGGCCAAGCGCGGCCCAACGACCTGCAAGCCCACCGGCAACCCGTCCCGCCCGGCGCCGCACGGGATGCTGATGGCCGGCGTGCGCGCGTGGTTGAACAGCGGCGTGAACGCGGCGTGG
>CAXTUO010000638.1:0-3013 GCA_964247175.1 uncultured Acetobacteraceae bacterium
CACCGCGGCGACGCCGATCTACGGCAAGCTGTCGGACATCTACGGGCGCCGCGCCCTGCTGCTGCCCGCGCTGGTGCTGTTCATCGCCGCCAGCATGCTCTGCGGCTTCGCGCAGACCCTGCCGCAGTTGATCGCGGCGCGGGCGCTGCAGGGCCTGGGCGGCGGCGGGCTGATGTCGATGGCGCAGGCGGCGGTCGCGGACGTCGTTTCGCCGCGGGAGCGCGGGCGCTACCAGGGCTACATGGCGTCCATGTGGGGCGTGGCGTCCGTGGCCGGGCCGCTCGTGGGCGGCTACGTGACGGACCACCTGTCGTGGCGCTGGGTGTTCTGGGCCAACCTGCCGGTGGGGCTGGCGGCCATGTGGCTGTGCGACCGGGCGCTGCGGACCATACCGGTGCAGCGGCGGGACGCCCGCATCGACGGCGCCGGGGCGGCGCTGCTGGCGGGGGGCGTCACCGCGCTGCTGCTGATGCTGAGCTGGGGCGGGACGGAATTCCCGTGGGTGTCGGCGCCGGTGCTGGGCATGGGCGTCCTGGGCGTCGTGTTGCTGGCCGTTCTGGTCTGGCAGGAGCGCCGCGTGGCCGACCCGATCCTGCCGCCGCGCTTGTTCGGCAACCCGGTGTTCCTGCGCGGCGTGCTGATCGCGTTCTTCACCTCGCTCGGCATGTTCGGCGCCACGTTCCTGCTGCCGTTGTACTTCCAGCTTGTGCTCGGGATGGATGCCGCCGGGTCCGGGTTGATGGTAATGCCGTTCCTGGTGGCGACGGTGGTCGGCGCGTTCGCGTCCGGCCAATATGCCCGGCGGATTGGACGCACCAAGACCATCGTGCTGACCGCCTTGCTGGCCACGGTTGTCGCGTTCGCGGCCTTGGGCGTGCTGGCCGGCAACGCGCCGCTCTTCCTCATCTTGCCCTGCACGGCGCTGCTCGGCGTCGGCACCGGCGCCGCGATGCCGAGTATCCTGATGCAGGTGCAGAACGCCGCGGCGCGGCGCGACGTGGGCGCGGCGACGGGGTCCCTGCTTTTCCTGCGCTCGATGGGCGGCGCGTTCGGCAGCATGGTCGTCGGCTCGCTGCTGGTGGCCCGCTTCAACGCCGGGCTTCATGCGGCGGGGATCGCGAACAGCGTTGACCTGGGCTCCTTGCGCGGCGCCGCGGAGGGCGCGGCCAACCTCGGCAGCCTCGCCCAGGCCCGGACGGCGCTGGTCGGCGGTTTCCAGCTTTCGTTCGCCGTGTGCGCCGTGCTGCTCGGCGTCGCCGTCGTCATCGGGGCCGGGATGCGCGACCTGCAGCTCCGGTCAGCGGGCGCGCCTCAAGACCTCGCGCATTAACTCCGGATCGGCGCGCAGTTGGTCCGCCCGGCGGCCACGCAGTCCTGGATCGCCGTCGTCCCCCGCAGCGCCCCGGTCAGCCACAGCCCGCCGCCGACCAGGATGGCCAGCACGATGACGGCTGCCAGGATTTGACGGATGCGGCCGGGATCATGGTCATCGCTCAACGCACAGTCTCCTTTGAAAATGCCGGCGCGGCACGGCGCCCGGTTGACACGGCTGCGGCGCTTCCGGCCATAACACGGAATGCGTGTTCACCGCCTGCCGTGTTTCGTGCCCTTGCTGACGTTGCTGCTCGCGGCGCTGGCCGTGCCGGCTTGGGGGGCGAACCGGTCGTTTGAAACGTCGGATGGCGTTCGGCTGCACATGATCGAGGCCGGGCCGCCGCGGGCGCCCACGATCGTGTTCGTGCCGGGCTGGGCGATGCCGGCCTGGATCTTCCAGGCGCAGATCGCCGCGTTCTCCCGTGCCTACCATGTCGTGGCGCTCGACCCGCGCGGCCAGGGCGATAGCGAGATCCCGCCGGAAGGCTACACCCCGGCCCGGCGCGGCCAGGACATCGGCGACCTGATCGCGGCGCTGGGCGGGCGTCCGGTGCTGCTGGTCGCGTGGTCGCTGGGCGTGCTCGACAGCCTCGCCTATGTGCAGCAGTACGGGGACGCGCGGCTGGCCGGCCTCGTGCTGATCGACAACTCGGTCGGCGAGGACCCGCCGCCCAAGCCGTCCGGCCTGGCGCTGCGCCGCGGCCCGCCATTGGAGCGGGAGGTGCAGATGCGGCGCTTCGTGCAGGGCATGTTCCGCAGCGCGCCCGGCGAGGCGTATCTCACGCGCCTGACCGACACCGCGCTGCATACGCCGCCCGACGTTGCCGCCCGGCTCGCCGGCTACGCGGTGCCGCGCAGCTACTGGCGGGATGCGGTGTACTCCGTGAGCAAGCCCGTGCTGTATGTCGTCCGCCCCCGGTTCGCCGGTCAGGCGGCCAACCTCGCGGCGCGGCACCCGACGGCGGAGACCGCGCTGTTCGCCGAGGCCGGCCACGCGCTGTTCGTGGACGAGCCGGCGCGCTTCAACGGCCTGCTGCAGGACTTCATCAACCGCCGGGTTGTCTGGCCATGACGGCCTTGGCAAAGACGGGCCGCCCGCGCATGTCGCTGGTGCCGTTGTTCCTCATCTCTGGCGCCGCGGTGGCCTACGAGATCGCGCTCACCCGGTATTTCGCCGTCGCGAAATGGTCGGAGTACGGCTACTGGGTCATCTCCATCGTCATGGTCGGCTTCGCGCTCAGCGGCGTGACCGTGGCGCTGGCGCGGGACTGGGCGGTGCGGCACGGGGCGGCGCTGCTGACCTGGCTGCCGGTCGCGCTGGTGCTCGCCGCGGCGGGCGGCTACCAGGCCACCACCGCGAACCCGTTCAACCCGTTGCAATTGCAGAACGCGGTGACGTTCGGGCCGCAACTCGGCTACATCGCCCTGTACTACGCGGTCCTGCTGCCGTTCTTCTTCCTGACCGGGCTGTATATCAGCCTGACCTTCGTGCTGAACGAGGACCGGGTGGCCCGGGTCTATGGCTTCGACCTGACCGGCGCCGGGGCGGGGGCGGCGCTGGTGCTGGCGTTGATGAACGTGCTGCACCCGTTCCAGCTCGTGGCGGCGCTGCTGGCGTTGCTGGCCGCCAGCGCCTGGT
>CAXTUO010000639.1:0-3012 GCA_964247175.1 uncultured Acetobacteraceae bacterium
TCCTTCCCGTCCTGCTCCTGCTTCTCGCCGGCTGCGCCATCCCCGCGCAACTCGGGGCCAGCGACCGCGACCGCGTCGCCGGGCGCACCTATGTCATTACCGGCGCGTCCAGCGGCATCGGCCGGGGCGTGGCGCTGCGCCTCGCCTCCTACGGCGCTAACGTCGTGCTCGCCGCGCGGCGCACGACCGTGCTGGACGAGGTGGCGCAGCAGGCGCGTGCGGCGGGCGGGCAACCCTTGGTGGTCACGACCGACACCAGCGATCCCGGCCAGATGGCCCGGCTGCAGCAGGCCGCGCTGCAGCGCTTCGGCCGCATTGACGTGTGGGTCAACGACGCCGCCGTGGCCGCCATCGGCCCGTTCGACGCCGTGCCGCTGCGGGACCACGGCCGGGTCGTTGACGTGAACCTGAAGGGCACCATCGACGGCAGCTACCTCGCCCTTCAGCAGTTCCGCCGGCAAGGGTTCGGCACGCTGGTCAACATCACCTCCGTGGAGGGCAAGGTCGGCATCCCGTTTCACGCCAGCTATTCCGCCACCAAGTTCGCGATTGTCGGGCTGGACCGCGCCTTGAACCAGGAGCTGCGGCTCCAGGGGCTGTCCGACCGCATCCACGTCGTGTCGGTGCTGCCCTGGGGCCTCGACACGCCGTTCTGGGACCATACGGCCAACTACAGCGGCGGCACGCCCCGCTTCTACACCATGGACGGCCCGGAGGAGACGGTGAACGCCGTGGTGTATGCCTCCATCCACCCGCAAAAGGAGTTGGCCGTGGGCTGGAAGGCCGAGGGCGCGGTACTGGGCGCCCAGATCTGGCCCGGCCTCGCCGACCACGCTGCCGGCGACCTGGTGCAGCGCTCGCAGGTCGAAACCGCCCCGCCCGCCCCCGCCACGGACGGCGCGCTGTTCGCGCCGGTGCCCGCCGGCACGGGGGTGGAAGGCGGCGCCCGGGCGCGCATGGAACGGGAGGACGCGGCGCGCGGAGCACGCTGATGTCCGCGCTGTCCCCCTGGCGCCCTTGCCCCATACCGGCGGGCCACCCCTGCCAGGACGCATCCCCATGAACCCGGCACCGCCCTTCGCCATCGCCGTTTGCGGTATCGAGGAGCTGGCCGGGCACGGCACGCTCGGCGCCACTCATGTCCTGTCCATCCTCGACCCCGACCACCCCGTGCCCGAAGCCTTCGGCACCTTCGGCGAGCACGCGAAGCTGGAGCTGCGCTTCCACGACATCGTGGACCCCCGCCCCGGCGAGGTCGTGCCCGACCGCGCGCAGGTGGACGCCATCCTGGCGTTCGGCCGCACGCTGCAAACGGGGCGGGCCAGCCTTGAGCGCGAAGTCGTGGCCGCCCGGGCCTCGGCGCCCTTGTAGGCCGGTGGCGGCGCGCACCTCCTGCGGCGTCCTTGTCACGGACGGGCTGCACGTCCTGCTCGGCCACGCCACCCGCACCCCGCGCTGGGACATTCCCAAGGGCCTGGCCGATCCCGGCGAGGCTTTGGCCGCCGCGGCCGCCCGCGAACTGCGGGAGGAAACGGGCCTGCTTGCCGAGCCGGATGCCTTGGTCCCGCTCGGCACCCACGCCTACCTCCGCGCCAAGGACCTGGCCCTGTTCGCCTGGCGCGTTCCCGCGATGCCGGACCCAACGGCCCTGCGCTGCGCGTCGATGGTGTCGCGCCCGGGACAGGCGCCGTTCCCCGAGATGGACCGCTTCGCCGCCCTGCTCTGGGACGAAGCGCTGGAGCGCGTGGGCCGCAGCATGGCGCGCGTGCTGGCGTTGGTGCGTCCCCGGCTGGCGCCATGATCTCCACCGCGACAGCCACCGGTGGCCCGCGGCTGTCCAGCGGCTCCGGTCCTCTTCCAAGCCTTGAGCAGTTGGGCTGCGTGCCGTTGCGCGCGGCTTTTCGCCATTCGGCGGGGACGGCCGGCCCATGCGTGCGTTCCTTGATCGAAGGAGACCTCGCCCGATGCCGAACGTTCTCAAACTGCCGCACAAGCTCGATCGCAAGACCATGACCTGCCAGGCGGTGATCGAGACGCCGAAGGGGGCCCGCTCGAAATTCGACTACGACGAGGAGAGCGGACTGTTCCGCCTCGCTGGCCTACTGCCCGAAGGCATGAGCTTCCCGCTGGATTTCGGGTTCTTCCCTTCCACCAAGGCGCAGGACGGCGATCCCCTGGACGTCCTGGTCCTGCATGACGAGCCGATCCCGACAGCCGCGCTCGTCGCCGTCCGGCTGATCGGCGTGATCGAGGCCGATCAAACCGAGCAGGGGAACACGGTGCGGAACGACCGGCTGCTGGCGGTGACCGCCTGCTCGCACCAGTACGAGCGGGTCACCGGGGTGGAGCAGCTTGGGAAGATGTTCGTCACCCATCTGACCAAGTTCTGGGTCAACTACAACGCCCTGAAGGGCAAGGGCTTCGATGTGCGCGGCGTTTACGGCCCGGACCGCGCCGCCGACGCCTTGGAGAAGGCGGCCGTGGCGGACCCGGCCAGCAGATCGGCATGACGTCGAATGCGACCGTAGGCGCGGCAACAAAGCGGGCTGCGCGGGGTGCGCAACGATTGTGGGTTGCGCATTCCCGCCAACCAACTCGGGGTGCGGGTCTGTGGAGCGGCACTCCATCCTGCCGGGGCCGACAGCGCCGCCTGGATTTCGCCATCAACGCATGTCCGCCTCGTTTTGGCGCTCACTCCAAACCGGACCGGCCGCTTCCGGCCAGACCAGACTATCACGCGCCAGCCCAGAATGCTCGTTTTCACGTCCGCTCGCGAGACTGCAGCGGGCATTCTACGGGCCGCTCCCCCTACAGCCGCTTTCCACCACCTACCTCCTGCCTCAAGCGGGGTTTGGCCCGCCTCCTGGCGCCCCCTCGCGCATCGGCTGCAGCAACCCTGCCCCGTTGTGCCGCACGCTGTTCACCTCCGTGCTCACCGGCCATGCCCGCCCCCACCATCGTGCAGGCAAACCCAACCATTCAGCCCCGAGCCGAACCTACTCACGTTTGAGT
>CAXTUO010000640.1:0-3007 GCA_964247175.1 uncultured Acetobacteraceae bacterium
CATCGGCCTGGTGTCCTGGACCGGGGTTGCCCGGCTGACCCGGGCCGAGTGCATGAGGCTGCGGGAGATGGACTTCGTGCGCTCGACCGTCACGGCCGGCGCCGGGCCGGCCTACTTGGTGGCGCGGGTGGTGCTGCCCAACGCCTTGCCGCCGATCATCGTGGCCGCGACGCTGTCCATCGGCGTCGCCATCCTGTTCGAGGGGGGCTTGAGCTTCCTGGGCCTCGGCGATCCCAACGTGATGACCTGGGGCCTGATGCTGGGGCAGAACCGCAGCTACCTGCAGGACGCCTGGTGGGCCGTGACCTTTCCGGGTGCTGCGATCTTCCTGGCCGTGCTGGCGGTCAGCCTGGTGGGCGACGGCATCAACGACGCGCTGAACCCGCGCCTGCGCCGCCGATGAGCGCCCCGCCTCCTGCCCTGTCGGTCGAGGGCCTGAGCGTCGAGCTGCACAGGCCGTCCGGCGCCGTACCGGTGCTGGAGGAGCTGTCCTTCGCCGTCGAGGCCGGGCGCACCCTGGCGCTGGTGGGCGAGTCCGGCTGCGGCAAGAGCATGGCGGCGCTGGCGGTCATGGGATTGCTGCCGGAGGGGATGCGCCGGTCGGCCGGGTCGATCCGCTTGGCCGGGCAGGAGATCGCGGATGCTCCTCCGTCCGTTCTGCAATCGCTGCGCGGCCGGGCGATGTCGATGATCTTCCAGGAGCCGATGACCGCGCTGAACCCGGTGTTCACGGTGGGCGAACAGATCGGCGAGATCCTGCGCCGGCACGAGGGCCTGTCCCGCGGCGCAGCCCGGGATGTCGCCGTGGCGCTGCTGCGCGGCGTGCAGGTCCCGGCGCCGGAGCAGCGGGCCACCGCCTATCCGCACCAGCTGAGCGGCGGGATGCGGCAGCGGGCGATGATCGCCATGGCGCTGGCCTGCCGCCCGGCCCTGCTGATCGCCGACGAGCCGACGACGGCGCTTGACGTGACGGTGCAGGCCCAGGTGTTCGCCCTGCTGCGCGCCATGGCGCAGCAGACCGGCGCGGCCACCGTGCTGATCACCCACGACATGGGCGTTGTCGCCGACATGGCGGACACGATGGCGGTGCTCTACGCCGGGCGCTGCGTCGAGCAGGGCCGCACCGCCGATGTCCTGGACCGCCCGGCGCACCCCTACACGCAAGGGCTGATCGGCTGCGTCCCGCACTTGCGGCTGGGCCGCGCCGCCGCCGAACCCGCCCCGGCGCTGCCCGAAATCCCTGGCACGGTGCCGCCGTTGGGCGGACGCGGCGATGGCTGCGCCTTTGCGCCGCGCTGTCCCCGGGCGGAGCCACGGTGCGCCGTCCGCCCGGCGCTGGAGGGGGACGGGCACCGCGTGGCCTGCTGGCACCCGGGATGACCGACCTGCTGACTGTGGAAGACCTTGCCGTCCGCTTCCGCGGCCCCCGGCCCCGGCCTTTTGCCCCCCGCACCGAGGTGCACGCCCTGAACAGCGTCAGCTTCACGGTGGCCCGCGGGGCGGCGTTCGGCATCGTCGGCGAAAGCGGGTCCGGCAAATCGACTGCGGCGCTGGCCCTGATGCAGTTGGTGCGGCCCGCGCAGGGCCGGGTCAGCATCAACGGGCAGGATGTCACTGCCTTGCGCGGCGAAGCGTTGCGGCGGGCACGGCGCGGGTTCCAGATGGTGTTCCAGGACCCGTTCTCCTCCCTCGATCCGCGCAAGCGGGTCGGGCAGCTCGTGCGGGAGCCGCTGGACCTGCTGGCAGTTGGCGACCCGGCGGGGCGCGCCGCCCGGGTCGCGGCGATGATGGAGGCCGTGGGCCTGCCGGCCGACGCCGCCGGGCTGTTCCCGCATCAGTTCTCCGGCGGGCAGCGGCAGCGCGTGGCCATCGCCCGCGCGCTCGCGCCCGGCCCCGCGCTGCTGGTATGCGACGAGCCGGTTTCGGCGCTCGACGTCGCGATCCAGGCGCAGGTGCTCAACCTGCTGCGGCGTCTGCAGCATGAACTGGCCTTGACCCTGGTGTTCATCTCGCATGACCTCGGCGTGGTGCAGTACTTATGCGACGAGGTTGCGGTGATGTACCTGGGCCGCATCGTGGAGCGTGCGCCCGCCGCGGTGCTGTTCGCCCGGGCGCAGCACCCCTACACTTGGTCACTTATGGCAGCGGCCTTGCCGCAGGCCGGCGCCGACCCAGCCTGGCGCAACGGTTTCCTGGTGCCGGGCGAGCCGCCAAGTCCGCTCGCGCCGCCGCCCGGCTGCCACTTTGCTGGGCGCTGCCCGCACGCGCAGAACCGGTGCAGAACGGTGACGCCACCACTGCGGACACTGGAGCCGAACCATTGGGTGGCCTGCCACCGCGTGGAGGAGTTGCAGCACTACTCTGTCTTCAAAGCCGATCAAGGTTCGTCTCGGAACTCATGTGCAACGGCAAAGCCTTCGGGTGAGCAGCATGACGGACGCGGCGTAGAAGAAGGCCGTGGCTGAGGCGGCGGTGGCCTCGAAGTCGCGGGCGAGGCGGCGGTTGCGGCCGCGCCAGGCAAAGGTGCGCTCGATGATCCAGCGTATGACCGCATGTCCGTGCCGATGATGGTGGCTCGTTCCATACTGCGCGACCAGCGAGGGTTGCTCGCATGGGGCGAGCCTTTCCTCAGCGCAGGGGACGAGCCGTGGATGAGCATAGCAAGGTTTTCGTTGAGTTGGATGTCGCCAAGGCCCGGCACACGGTTGCGGTGGCCGAGGGCGGGCGGCAAGGCGAGGTCAGATACCCGGGCGAGATCGACGCCGATCCGGCCTCGGTTCGGCGGATGGTCGCCCAGCTCGAGAAGCGGCATCGGACGCTGCACTTCTGCTACGAAGCTAGCCCGACCGGCTATGGCCTGTATCGGCAGCTGACCGCAATGGGCCACCGCGGCACGGTGATCGCGCCGTCGCTCATCCCCAAGCGGCCCGGCGACAGAGTGAAAACGAACCGACGAGACGCGTTGGCTGGAAACCCTGGACAAGGCGCACAACATCGCCGCCCGCTG
>CAXTUO010000641.1:0-3002 GCA_964247175.1 uncultured Acetobacteraceae bacterium
CCGGACGGGCTGTGGGGCCTCACCCACCGCCTGCGCCGCCCGGCCCCCGTCGGCGCCGGCGCGGTCACGCCCCTGCCGCTGCTGGGCCAGCGCGGGACCGGGACCGCGGAAGTCGCGATGGCCATCGAGGGCCTCGCCAAGCACTTCGGCGGCCTCAAGGCCCTGGACGGCGTGGACATGGCGGTGCGCCGCGGCACGGTGCACGCGCTGATCGGCCCCAACGGCTCCGGCAAGACCACCTTCATCAACGTCGTGACCGGCCTCTACCGCCCGACCGCCGGACGCATCGCGATTGCCGGCCAGGACGTGACCGGGACCGCGCCGCACCGGCGCACCCGCCGCGGCCTGGCCCGCACCTTCCAGAACATCCGGGTGTTCCGCGGCATGACGGTGCTGGAGAACGTCATGGTCGGCGCGGAGCGGCCCGGCAACGACATCGCGGAGCAGCCGGCCCTGGTGGTGGAGCGGGCCTTGGCCGCGCTCGATTTCGTCGGCCTGCGCGGCGACGCCCACCGCATGGTCGGCACCCTGTCCTACGGCACCCAGCGCTACGTCGAGATCGCCCGGGCGCTCGCCGGCAGCCCGCAGGTGCTGCTGCTGGACGAGCCGGCCGCCGGCCTCAACCTCACGGAAAAGCACGAGCTTGGCCTGCTGCTGCGCCGGCTCAAGGGCCACGGCCTCACCATCCTGATCGTCGATCACGACATGAACCTGGTCGAGCAGGTGGCCGACCACATCACCGTGCTGAACTTCGGCCGCCGCATCGCCGATGGCGGCCCGCGCGACGTGCTGTCCCACCCGGACGTCATCGCCGCCTACCTCGGGGAGCCTCGCCAGGATGCCGCTGCTTGAGCTGGGCGGCCTCGTCGCGCGCTACGGCGCGGGCGAGGTGCTGAAGGACCTTTCGCTCAGGGTCGAAGAGGGCGAGATCGTCGCCCTGCTGGGCAGCAACGGCGCGGGCAAGAGCACCACGCTGCGCGCCATCTCCGGCCTGGTGCCCAATGTCGCGGGCCGGCTGGACTTCGCCGGGCGGTCGCTGGTCGGCATGAAGCCGGAGGCCATCGTGCGGCTGGGCGTCGCGCACGTGCCGGAAGGGCGCCGGGTGTTCCCGGGGCTGACGGTACGGGAGAACATCCTGCTCGGCGGCAGCAACCGCCGGGGCGTCGGCCGCCGCACCCTGGAACGGGAAACCGACGAGATGCTCGTGTTCTTCCCCGACCTCAAGCGGCTGGAGCACGCGCTGGGCTGGACGCTGTCGGGCGGGCAGTTGCAGATGGTCGCGGTCGCCCGCGGCATGATGGCGAAGCCGCGCCTGCTGCTGCTGGACGAGCCGTCGCTGGGCCTGGCGCCGCTGGTCGTGCAGCAGGTGTTCCGGATCATCGCCGAAATCCGCCAGCGCGGCACCACGGTGCTGCTGGTGGAGCAGAACGCGCACATGGCGCTGTCCGTCGCCGACCGCGGCTACGTGCTGGAAACCGGGAGCCTGCTGGTTGCGGGCAAGCCCGCAGAGCTTTGGAGCAACCCGGACGTGCGGGCGGCCTACCTGGGCGGCAAGACGGTGGCCGCGGCGGTCGGCTGAACCGGCAACGGCGGCCAGGCACCCGGGTCCGCCGCAGCGTGGGCCAACCACGCGCGCACGTCCGCCGGGCCGCCGAACCACTCGTCCACCCGCAGCCCGGCGCCGCCCAGGCTGCGTGCGGCGCGCATCCCGTCCTCGTCCGTCACGTCGTCGCCGATGAAGATCGGCTGCCGGCCGGCGAACGGCGCCTCGGTCATCAGCGCGTGGACGGCGCTGCCCTTGTCGGCGCCGCGGGGGCGCACTTCCCAGGCCATCAGCGCCTCCATGAGTTGGAACTTGTCCGCCAGAGGGGCAATCAGCGCCAGGACCGCGTCCCGCAGCGCCTGCCCCAGTTCCGGCACCGCCCGGTAATGCAGCACGAAGCCGCGCTGCTTCTGCTCCAGCAGCACGCCGGGATGCGCGTCGGCGATGCGCGCCGCTTCCAGCACCCAATCGACCGGCGGGGCGGGCAGGTTGACGCGGACCACCTCGGCGCCGGGCGCGTGCCGGATGGCGCCGCCGTGCTCCCCGGCGACGGCGTAGGGGACATTGGCGAACAACCCGTCCACCTGCTCGATCGGACGCCCGGTCACGACCGCAAGCGCGCCGCCCATGACCTCCCGCAGCCGGCACAGCGCCTCCGTCAGGCCCGGCGCCACCCGCACCAGGTCCGGCGTCGGCGCGATGTCCAGCAGCGTGCCGTCCATGTCGAGCAGCAGCGCCGACCGCGCCGGCTCCAATGTACTTAACGGGGCGTTCAATGGCATGACGTCACCCGCAGGTCGTAGATCGGATGCTCCATCAGCGACAAGGCCGGCGCGCTGGCCAGCATCCAGCCGCGGAAGGCCGTGCCGGTGGCCCGGCCGTCCGTCACCTCCAGGAACGCCGCGCTGTCCTGCGGCAAATCGGGCGGCCGGGCGACGCAGCCGCGCAGGGTGATGGTCAGCGACCCCCACGACACGCTCTGCCCCACCCGCACCGTCAGCGGAGACGGCTGGGCGCGCACCTTGTCGAGCACGGACAACTCGGCGGTGTCGCGCGGCTGCAACGCGTCGGGCGGCGACGGCGGCCCCGCCGCCAGCGCCGGCGCGGCCCACGCCGCCAGAAGCGCCAGCAACGACAACCGGCACATCACCGGCGCTTCGGGCTGCGCAGGCCCGCGACCATGTTCGCCATGATCCGGCGCATCGCGGCCTCGTCCACGCCCATCAGCACGGCGTCCTCGAACGCATCCTGCAGCACCTGCGCGGCCTCGGCATGGTTGTCCTCCAGCACACGCAGCTTTTCCCGGCAGGACACCGCGCTGCCGTCGGGCGTCGGCCAGCGGTCGGGCATCCCGCTCATTTCCGCGGCTCAGCCTTTTTCTGGTCGAGCGACTTCTGCGTGGCGTCGGCCAGGCTGCCGACGTTGAAGATGAACTTGCCCAGCAGGTCCTCCAGGTTGG
>CAXTUO010000642.1:0-1353 GCA_964247175.1 uncultured Acetobacteraceae bacterium
GATCTGCGGCGTGGGCCTCCAACGCGAGCGCAGACTCCTGGTCGGCTGCCAGGGGGCCGCCGTAAACGCAGAACGGCAGGGACATGAGGCTGTTGCCGAACAGCCGCGTCTTGACGTGCATGAGGGGCAGCACGCCAGTCACCGCGCCGTCCCGCTCCGCCATGGCGTAGTGCGCCGCGTGCCCGAACGCGTCCTGCAGCACCCCGGCCCAGGCAGCGCGGTGGAAGAAGGTCCCGGTGGGCAGGGAGTCCACGAACCGGTCCCACGCCGGCCCGGCAGCGGCGTCCAGCAAGCGCACAGTGACGGCCACCGCTAGGCTCCGGCCAGCGCAGGCGCGAAGACCCGGTCCATGCGGTCCCAGGCGAAGTCGCGCAGCAGCCACTCCAGCCTTCGTTCCATCGCGCCGATGTTGACGTAATGGCGGAACCGAGCCATCCGCCCGGCGGAACGCACCCGGGGCTGCCCAGGGTCAACCTCCCAAGGGTGGAAGTAGAATATGCCCGGCGCCCGGTCCAGGCGGTGGTAGCGGCGCAGAAGGGTGCTGAACACCGGATACGGCATCAGCCGGAAATACCCGCCGCCGGCTATGGGCACGTTGCGCCCGCCAAGCTGGGCGGTCGTCATCGGGATTTCCAGCAACGGGCCGCCTTCCGGGTGGTAAGGGAAGCGCGGCGCGTCCGGCGCGCCGTACAGGTCGTGCCGCACCGGATAGATGCTGCTGCTGTAGCTGTAGCCCTCCTCGGCCAGCACGCGGAACGCCCACGGGTTGCGCGGTCCAATGGAAAAGGTGGGCGCGCGGTAGCCCAGCACCGGGACGCCTCCCAGGTTTTCAAGCACCTGCTTCGCCTTGTGCACGTCAGCCCTGAACTCGTCGGGTGCCTGCCCGTCCGCGCGGGCATGGCCGTAGCCGTGGCTCGCCAGCTCGTGCCCGGCCGCCACGATGGCGCGGACCACGCCGGGGTGGCGGTCGGCGATCCAGCCAAGGGTGAAGAACGTGCCCTTCACGCCCGCCCGGTCGAACGCCGCCAGGATGCGGTCCATGTTCGCCTCCACCCGGCAGGGAAGGGCGTCCCAGGAGCCGCGCTCGATCACCCCGGCAAAAGCTTGGACCTGGAAATAGTCCTCCACGTCAACGGTCATGGCACCGGTGACGCGGGGCTTGCCCGGACCGCTCATGCTTCAAGGCCCAGCATTTGCGACAACCGCCGGAACAACTGCTCCCGTTCGGCCAGCTTGCGCTCCAGCGCCGCCACGCGCTCCGTCAGCGCGTTCGCCCCGAAGTCTGTCGTCATGGCCGTCTCCGGATGCGGTTCGCTAGGCAGGGGCGGCTGGGACTCCGAGCCTTCCAGGTCC
>CAXTUO010000642.1:1363-2715 GCA_964247175.1 uncultured Acetobacteraceae bacterium
AGCACAGGCGGTTGATGCGGCGCGGTATGCCGCCGGTCCGCGCGTAAACGCCGGCGAACGCGTCGTCGGACCAGTGCGGGTCCCCGGTCCAGCCCACGGCGGCCAGCCGGTGCTCGATGTAAGACCGCGTTTCCTCCGCGCTGAGCGGGCCTAGGTGGTAGCTGGTCAGCACGCGCTGGCGGAGCTGGTCCAAGTTGGGGCTGGCGAGCAGGCGCCGGAACTGCGGCTGGCCCAGGAGGATAGTCTGCAAGCTGGTGCGCCCGTCCACGGTGATGTTGGACAGCATCCGCAGCTCTTCCAGCGCGGGGATGGACAGGTTCTGCGCCTCGTCCACCACGAGCAGGCAGCGGCGCCCCGCGGCCTGGTGGGCGCGCAACACCCCTTCGAAGCGGTGCAGGAGGCCAGCCTTGCCAACGCCCTCGTCCTGCAGGCCGAATCCGGCCATCGCCAGCCGGAACAGGTCGTTCTCGGACACCTGCGTGGTGCTGACGCGGGCGATGGTGAAGGCGTTCGGGTCCATCTGGGTCCGCAGCCACTCGACCAAGGTGGTCTTGCCCGCGCCGACCTCGCCCGTGATGATGATGAAGCCTTCGCCCTGGGCGAGACCGTAGTTCAGGTGGGCGATGGCCCGGCTGTGCCCTTTGCTGCCGAAGAAGAAGCGGCTGTCGGGCGTCAACTGGAACGGCATGGCCGTCAGGTGGTAGAAGGACTCGTACACGTGACGGCGCCTTAAAAGCTCTTGCGGACGCCGGCGAGCAGCGCGTTCTCGTCGTAGCTGCCAGACCGCGTGCCGAAGCTGTTGAAGTTGAACCCATTGTTGAAGCTGTTCGGACCCAACACGGTTCCACTGCTGGAAACATTGGTGTGCGTGTAGATCACCCGGCCCGTCAGGGTCGGGCTGAAGACGTAGTTCAGCGAAGCGGCCCCGGTGAACGACGTTTGGCTGCCCGCGCCGAAGCCGAATCCCGCGCTGTTGTCGTTGACGCCGTAGGAGCCGGTGACGGTGCTGCTCAGGCGGTCAGAAAGCTGGTGGCCCCAGGTCAGGCTGCCGAAGGTGCCGGTCGTGGTGGTGCCGGCGGGCACAAGGGTCAGGCCGTCGTTGGCGACGGCGTTGGTGACGGTGGTCCGCCGCTCGTTGGAGATGGACGCGCTGAACGAATCGCGGCTGTAGTTGAGCAGTCCGGTGACCGACACGCGGCGGAGCTTGAACACCCCGTTCTGCGTGCCGAAGAAGCCTGAGTTGCCCGACACCGGCGCGCCCGTGGTCCGGTCGGTCAGAAGCCCGTTCGGCCCGACGCTGGTGGTTTCCAGGACGTTCTGGAACTCCTCCGTGTCGCTGGTCAGGCCAGTGG
>CAXTUO010000642.1:2730-2998 GCA_964247175.1 uncultured Acetobacteraceae bacterium
CCAGGAAGCGTTGCCGTTGAAGTCGTTGATGCCGTCGCGGCGGCCGTATGTCAGCGTGACCGAAAGATTCGGGTTCGGCGCGTAACGGCCGCCGACGCTCCAGGTCGGCTCGGACACGTTGAAAGGGGGCACCCCGGCGTAGTGCAGGTCCTGGTAGCCGATGGTGCCGAGCGCAGTGATGGTCCGGGTGACGGCATAGCCCGTGGTGGTCGAGACCTCGTTGCGGTAGGCGCCGCGGTAGGACCCGGAGCCGTCGTACTGGGTTGCC
>CAXTUO010000643.1:0-1088 GCA_964247175.1 uncultured Acetobacteraceae bacterium
CGACAAGGTCATGCAGGTGGCCAACAACTACGAGCGCGACGTGTTCAACGGCGACCTGGGCGTGATCACCGGCCTGGACATGGAGGAAGCCGAGCTCACCGTCAGCTTCGACGGACGCGCCGTGGCCTACGGCTTCGGCGAACTGGACGAGCTGGTCCTGGCCTACGCCACGACCATCCACAAGAGCCAGGGATCGGAATACCCGGCGGTGGTGATCCCGCTCGTGACCCAGCACTACACCATGCTGGCGCGCAACCTGCTCTACACCGGGGTGACGCGGGGCAAGCGGCTCGTGGTGCTGGTGGGGCAACGCCGGGCGCTGGCCATTGCGGTCCGGAACGGCAGCGGACGCCGGCGCTGGTCCAAGCTGCGGGAGTGGCTCGCGCCGGGGGCCGCGCTCCATGGCGGGCCACCAGGCTTGGCGACCAGCCCTGCGCGTGGGTAGGCCGTTGCTACAGCCAGCCCCGCTCCCGGAACGCGGTGAGCGGAACATCGGCCGGGGCATACCATCCGCCGGCCCGGTAGCGCGCACCCAGGGCCTGCGCCGCTTCCTTGTTGCCGTAAGGGATCCGCAACGGCGTGTCGCCGCTCGACACGTCGCCACCGCCGTTTGTTACCAGCCGATGAAACGGCCCGCCGTTCGGAGTTGTTTGCCCTGCGCGCGCCCTCGGCGTCCTCCCCTTCGGCCCCGCTTGAGTATGGTCTGCGTCGGACAGCGTGGCACCGGAAGCGAAAGAGGACGGTGGGCGCCGTGGCTTCGCAGCGGTGCGAGCTGTCGCAGGCGAGGCAGCATCGGGCCCGAGAGCTGGCTCGGTGAAGCGGCGACGCGGCGGCGCTTTCGCCCGGGCCGAGCCGGACCGCCGGGTCGGCGACGCTTGTCGAACCTTTTTCGGTGCCGCGCCCGTGCCCAAGGTGGTCGGGATCGCCTCCGAAGCCCCATGCTGAGTTAGCCGTCCGATGATCCGGCTGGCTTGCTCGCAGACGGCATCGATGGCGGACATCATGTCCTGCCGTCCGACCAGCACGTCGTCGAGCAGGCGCTCCATCTGCGCCGTGACGCCAGGGTCGACCAGCGCCGGGTCGGCGCG
>CAXTUO010000643.1:1188-2997 GCA_964247175.1 uncultured Acetobacteraceae bacterium
GCGTCCTCCCCGCGCTCCTCCGCCGGCTGCCAGTCCGGGAACGCGGCGCGCCAGCCGAGCTCGATCGGCTGGCGGCCGGTCGCCCGGAACACGTGGCCTTTGACGTCCATCGTCGCGGTGGTCTGGCGGTAGCGGAAATCCGGCATCATGGCGGCGAGGTAGGAGCGTGCGACGACGTCGAACAAGCGCCGCTCGTCGCCGGACAAGCGCGGCCAGATCTCGCGCAGGCTGCCGACCGTGTTGACGTTGGGGATGACGGCATGGTGACTGGCCCCCGCCAGGCGACGGTCGCTGAACGGACCGCCGGCGCCGCGGCGGATCAGCGGTGGCTCGGGTACCGGGATCGCGGCAAAGGTCTGCCCCGCCTGCAGGGCGGCGACGATGCGCGGGGCGTCTCCGATCAAGCTCTCGGGCAAGTAGCGGGTCTCGGCCCGCGGGTAGGTGATGACCTTCTTGCCGGCACCGTCGTAGAGCTCCTGCGCGACCTCCAGCGTCTTGGCGGCCGACCAGCCGAACCGCGAGCCGCACAGCTTCTGCAGGGACGGCAGGTCGTGCAGCCGCGGCGGTGCCTGGCGCTTGTCCTCCACCACCACGCCGAGCGGCCCTTCATGCCCCTCGGCCACCGCGACGATCGCCTCGGCCGCCTGGCGTGTCTCGATGCGGTCCTTCGGCGCATGCCGCATCCGGAACTGGCTGGCCGCGACCGCCGCCGTGGCCACCACCTCGTGGTAGGGCTCAGGCACGAAGGAGCGGATCTCGAGTTCCCGCCGGCAGGCGATGGCCAGCGTGGGCGTTTTCACCCGGCCGATGCCGATGACGGACCGCTGCCCGCTGGCCAGGACCACGGTCGCGGTGCGGGTGAGCGACAGGTTGTAGATCTGGTCGGCCTGGCGGCGCGCGACCGCGGCGGCGTAAAGCGGGGCGAAGTCGCGGTTCGGCCGGGCCCGGGCGAACGCGTCGCGGATGGTCTGCGGGTCCTGGGCGGTGAACATCACCCGCATGACCTCGCCGCGGAAGCGCAGGTGCTCCAGGATCTCCTGCCCGATGAGCTGGCCTTCCCGGTCGCAGTCGGTCGCAAGCCAGACGCGCCGGGCACCTCGCAGCGCGTCGCGGATGGCTTTCAGCTTGGCCGCCTTGTTGCCGCCCGTGGCCGGGCGGGTGCCGTAGAGCGCGTCCGGCCGCAGCAGCACGGCCGTCCAGCGCTTCCAGGCGGGCACGACGTCCTCGGGCTCCTGCAGGTCGAACAGGTGGCCCTCGGCCGCCAGTACGGCGCCGTAGCGGCTGCCCACCGCCGCACGCACGTCCTTGGCCTGGCTGGTCTTCTCCGTGATGACGAGCTGCTCGGTCATGGCGGATGCGAGTGTTCGCTCTACATTCCTCATGGCTTCTATGCCGGCGGGGAAGGCTTGGCAACTCGGACGGTATAGGATGATCATTGACGCCCCCAGGCGACGCGTTCACGTACGCGCAGCAGCGGATTGGCGCCCAGTCCCAAACTGGGCGGAAGCCCAAACCAGCGCCATCCGGATCACTCGCGGGGACCGCAGATTACCATGTCTCACCTTGGCCTTCGCCTGACGCCGCATAGCCATCTTGTGCTGGAACAGGCCGACGACGCGCCGGGCTTGGACCCGAGGAGCGCAGCGCGCCTGGCCGATGCGTTTGCCCAGGGGACCGGGCCGGGTTTGCTGCAGCTTGGGGCAGGCGAGGTGGGGCAGGTGTTGCCGCCGGCATTCGCCTGGTGGCGCGGGTTCGCCGCGCGCTACGTGACGGCGCTGTGCCTGCACGCGCCGGACACCGACGCCGATG
>CAXTUO010000644.1:0-2995 GCA_964247175.1 uncultured Acetobacteraceae bacterium
TACTTCGCGGACGAGGCGGCGCTGAACGAGCAGGACCCCGTGCTGCGCATGATCGACCCCGCGGTCCGGCGCGACACCCTGCTGGCCCGGCGCGAGCAGCGGGACGGCGCCACCGCCTACGTGTTCGACATCCGCCTGCAAGGCGAGGGCGAGACCATTTTTTTCGACATCTAGGCCCCCGCCGCACGAGAAGTTGGCTGCAACCGCCGCCCGCGGCCCCGGTTAACACCGCGTCCGGCGCAGGCCGGGAGCATTCGACAGGAGCAGCAGGCATGGCCGATACCAGCGTCACCAAGGTCGAAGCGGGCCATGCGCCCAAG
The DNA here is from genome assembly GCA_964247175.1 of uncultured Acetobacteraceae bacterium. Taxonomy (GTDB): domain Bacteria; phylum Pseudomonadota; class Alphaproteobacteria; order Acetobacterales; family Acetobacteraceae; genus CAHJXG01. The sequence goes on from CAXTUO010000644.1 coordinate 321, forward strand.
GGCGCCGAGGGCCAACGCTACCTCGCCAGCGGCCGTGCGCTTTCCATGCGCCTGTGGGACGGCATCATGCCGAGCGACCCGCTGCCGCCGGTCCGCCGGGAGTACGAGACGGTGGGCTACGTGGTGTCCGGCCGGGCGGAGCTGACCCTGGAAGGGCAGACCGTGTCGCTTCAGCCGGGAAGCTCCTGGATCGTCCCCAAGGGCGCCGAGCACAGCTACCGCATCCTGGAAGCCTTCACCGCCGTCGAGGCCACGCACCCGCCGGCCGAGGTGCATGACCGGGACGCCCCGCCCAAGCCGTAAGGCCCCGCCGTTCAGGCCATGGCGGCCACCGCCCGCGCGGCGACCGACAGCCCGGCGAACTCCGGCGCCGCCGCGGCCTCCCGGGCAAGCTGAAGCACCGCGGACGCTTCCGGACGCAGCAAAGGGTCGGCGCCGCGCACCGCGGCCCGGGCCAATCCGGTCTGCGCCGTCATCAGGTCCGCCAGCAGCGCCGCCTTGGCGCGTCCGGCGAAGCGGCCTACGGCCGGCATGGCGTCGATGGCGGCGCGCAGATCTTCGAGGCCCAGGGACTGGCCGACCCGCTGCCAGGCCGCGGCAGCTTCCGCCGGGGGCACGCCCAGGCTTTCGGCCAGGCGCACGATGGCGGGAGCCGCGGCGAGCAGCGGCGCTGCCGCAACCTGCGCCGCCAGGACATCTGGCAGCCCGGCATCGCGCAGCCGCTGCGCCGCCGGTCCCTCCGCTGCCTGCGATGCGGCCGAGCTGGTCAGCGCGGCGACACCCGGGCGCAGCATCCCGATGGCAAGGTCCAACAGCCCGTTCAATTCCGCCGCGCCGAGCAGGTCCCGCGCCGCCAGCTCATGCAGCCGCCGCACCGCCAGCATCGCATCCAGCCGGATTGCCGCCGCGGCCGGCGCCCGGTCGATGGCGTCGTACAAGGGTTCCAGGTCGAACAGCGCGCCCGCGAGCCAAGCCGCCCGCGCGACGCGGACCGGGCCGTTCTCCGCTGCCAAGCGTTCCAGTGCCGCCGGGCCGAGCCGGTTGGCGACGGCATTGACGACCACCGTCGCGATCAGCTCCCGCCGCAGCCGGTGGCGCTCCGCGAACCCGGCGAAGCGGTCCCGCAACCCGGCGGGGAAGTAGGCGAGCAGCGCCGCGCCGAAGGCCGGGTCGGTTGTGAGGTCGCCGTCCCCGATGGCTTCGGTCAGCCAGAGCTTGGCGACGGGCAGCAGCGCCGCCACCTCCGGCCGCAGCAGCGCCTCCCCGGCGGCGGCGCGGGCGGTCAGCGCCGCCGCATCCGGCAGGCCCGACACCGCGCGGTCCAGCGTGCCCTCCGCTTCCAGCCGCGCCATCAGCGCCGCGTGGAACCCGAGGTCGCGCACACCGTCCCGCACCTCAAGCGACACGGCGAGCGATTGCAGGTGGTTGTCCCGCAGGACGAGGGCGGCAACCTCGTCCGTCATGCCGGCCAGCAGGTCGTCGCGTTGCCGCCGGGTCAGCGCGCCGTCCCGCTCGGCGTCGGCCAGCAGGATCTTGATGTTCACCTCGTGGTCGCTGGTGGACACGCCCGCCGAGTTGTCCAGCGCGTCCGTGTTGATCCGGCCGCCGGAGCGTGCGTACTCGATGCGCCCCGCCTGGGTGATGGCGAGGTTGGCGCCCTCCCCCACCACCCGCGCGCGAAGCTCGGCGCCGTTCACCCGGATCGCGTCGTTGGCGCGGTCCCCGGCGTCGGCCTGGGTTTCCGCCGTGGCCTTCACGTAGGTGCCGATTCCGCCGAAGTACAGCAGGTCGGCCGGTGCGCGCAGGATCGCTTGCATCACTGCCGCGGGTTCGACCGGGCCGGGCGGCAGCCCAAGCAGCGCCGCGGCCGCACTCGGCAAGGCGATGCGCTTTTCGGCGCGGGAGAACACCCCGCCGCCGGCGCTGATCTTGGCCGGGTCGTAGTCCGCCCAGGAGGAGCCGGGCCGCGCGAACAGCCGGGCCCGCTCGTTACAAGACGTGTCCGCGTCGGGATCGGGGTCGATGAAGATGTGGCGGTGGTCGAACGCCGCCAGCAGCCGGGTCCTGCGGCTGACCAGGAGGCCGTTGCCGAACACGTCGCCGCTCATGTCGCCCACGCCGACGCAGGTGAAGGGGTCGGCCTGGATGTCGAGGCCCAGCTCGGCGAAGTGCCGGGCGATCATCACCCAGGCGCCGCGGGCGGTGATGCCCATGGCCTTGTGGTCGTAGCCCTGGCTGCCGCCGGAGGCGAAGGCGTCGCCGAGCCAGAATCCGCGCTCGACAGCAATGCCGTTGGCGATGTCGCTGAACGTCGCGGTGCCCTTGTCGGCGGCGGCGACCATGTAGGGGTCGTCGCCGTCCCGCCGCACGATGCCGGGCGGCGTCACCACCCGGCTGCCGTCCAGCGTGTCCGCCATGTCCAGCATGGCATGGATCAGCACGCGGTAGCAGGCCACGCCCTCCGCCCCCAGCGCCGCGCGGTCGCCCGGCGCCGGCGGCTGCTTCAGCACGAAGCCGCCCTTGGCCCCTGTCGGCACGATGACGACGTTCTTCAGGCGCTGCGCCTTCATCAGCCCCAAAATCTCGGTGCGGAAGTCCTCGCGCCGGTCGGACCAGCGGATGCCGCCGCGCGCCACCGGGCCGGCGCGCAGGTGGCAGCCCTCCGTGCGGGCGGA
>CAXTUO010000645.1:0-2984 GCA_964247175.1 uncultured Acetobacteraceae bacterium
TCCCGCGCCAGCGTGGCCGCCCGCGGGGAAGCGACGGAGCGAGGCGGCAGGAACGCCACGATCGGACGGGCATGCACGCGCTCGCTCCGGAACTCGGGCGCGCGCCGGTGCGCCGCCGCATGGACGCGCGGCAACCCGGCGAACTGGCTGCCCCTGGACGCGGACCCGCGCCGCCCAGCAGGGCGGGCCAGGAACATGCCTGGCGGCGCCAGGTCGGGCGCGGCCTGCGCGACGCCGATCATCCCGTTCAGGCCGAAGGGGGAGGGGGCGTCACGCCGGGCAATCAGCATCGGGACGCCCATCCGCTCGAACCCTTGGTCCAGCAGGGCTGCCATGTGCTGGTCGCGCTCCCACCCGGATGCCGCGCCCAGCACGACGCCGATCAGGCGGGTGCTGCCCCAAAGGGCGGACGTGACGACGTTGAAGCCGGACGCCTCGATGTAGCCGGTCTTTAGCCCGTCCGCCCCGGGATAGGTTTGCAGCATGTGCTGGTGGCTCATGACCGTGTGTCCCTGGAACACAAAGGACGGCACGCTGAAATACCAATAATACGACGGGAAATCCTGGATCAGGTGACGGGCCAGGAGCGCCATATCCCGTGCCGTCGTCACCTGGCCCCAATCCGGCAGGCCGGACGCGTTGCGGAAGGTGGTCCGGGTCATGCCCAGCGCCCGGGCGCGCAGCGTCATCATCTGCGCGAACCGCTCCTCGTCGCCGCCCATCAACTCTCCGAGCGCGGCCGCGGCGTCGTTCGCGGACTTGGTGACCAGGCCCAGCAGTGCCTGCTCGACCGTGATGACGGTGCCAGGCAGCAGCCCGAGCTTGGAGGGCGACATGGATGCGGCCCATGGCGAGATAGGGACCGTCTGCGTCAGGGCGAGGCGGCGGTCGCGCAGCGCCTCGAACAGCATATACAATGTCATCATCTTGGTCAGGCTGGCCGGGAACCGGTACTCATCGGCATTCACCGCCGAAAGGATGTCCCCACTTCCCGCATCAACCACGATGGACGCGTAACGGTCGGAGCCGATTTGCGCGAATGCTGGCCGAATGGGCGGACATGCCAGGGCGATTGTTATGGAGACTGTCATAAGTAGCCTCGCAATCCAACGCCGTCCGAGCGAAAATCCGGTCATTACGACCTATCCTGTCAGTGATGTCTGCAACTTTAAGTGGCCTTTGACGGAAAAGTCCAGCCTTTGTCGCCCGACAATGGGTGTCTGGTCAGCCATTTAGGACAGAATCGTTACGATGCCGTCGAGGTCGGCGCGGCCGGATTTGCTGCGCCGCACAAAAATGCTTGACCTTTCGGAGCCGCATCCACATAACCCGCGTGTTGCAGCGCAGCATCCGGCCGGAAAGGCCCGATGCGGTCTGCTCCGCCGTTCTTCGCGCCAGCGGGGCTGACGGCATGAGCATTCAACCATAACGGGGCCGTGCCCCGCCACGCTAGGAATCGATGATGCAGACTGCGGAACAACTCGTCACCTTTGGCCAGGGCAACGTCGAGGCGCTGGTGAAATCCGGCCAGATCTTCGCGACCGGCTTGCAGGACCTCAGCAAGCTGATGGCCGCCAGCGCGCAGGCTACGATGGATGATGCCATGAGCGCGTTTCGCGCCATGACCAGCGTCCGCTCGCTGAAGGACGCGGCCGACCTGCAGGCCAGCCTGGCCCGTTCAACGGTTGAGAAGGCGCTGACGCAGAGCAGTCAGGTCGCCGAGACCTCTTTCAAGGTCGCTGAGCAGGCGTTCGCGCCGATCAGCAGCCGCATGTCGCTGGCCGTGCAGTCGTTCGCCAAGACCGCCTAGCCATCGCGCCATCGCGGAGCGAAGCTGAAAGCGGCCCGGGGGACCTCCTCCGGGCCGCTTTCTTGTTTGCGGCCCGGCAGGCCCGGGCGAATATCCGGGCGGGGCATTGCTAAACCTTTTCTCAAACCGCGGCGTTCCGATATGCTCTCGGTGGAGGGACGACGGTGGCTCGATCGAAGCAGGGCCACCGTTCCCTCGAAAGAGGACGCTCCATGTCGGAGCGTCAGTCTGTTGACGCCGCCGCCGCGATGGCTCGGTGAGGGTAGTAGGCTGTTGAAACGATGAGCGACAACGACAAAGGCGGCAGCGGAGACGGCCCGACCATCGGCGTGGTGGTGAAGGCGCGCCCTAAGACCCGCAAGCCCGCGATGTACAAGGTGCTCATGCTCAATGACGATTACACGCCAATGGAGTTTGTCGTCCACGTGCTTGAGCGGTTCTTCCAGAAAAACCGCGAGGAAGCGACACGCATCATGCTCCACGTGCATCGCCGGGGCGTCGGGGTCTGCGGCGCCTATACCTACGAGGTGGCGGAGACCAAGGTGACTCAGGTCATGGACCTGGCCCGGCAGAACCAGCATCCGTTGCAATGTACGATCGAGAAAGAATAGGCTCCACAAATCTGAGATTTCTCCCCATCTTCATCGGCATCACCACTGCTTGGGCCCGCAGCGGGCCGAATCGGCCCGTGCAAGACTCCAGGACCCCAGCGCGAAGGAGCGTCAATCGTTATGTTGTCACGCAACCTTGAACAGACGCTGCATCGCGCCTTGTCCCTCGCCAGCGAACGCCGGCATGAGTATGCCACGCTTGAGCATCTGCTGCTCGGCCTGGCAGAGGACAGCGACGCCGCGACGGTGCTCCGCGCTTGCGGGGTGGACCTCGACAAGCTCCGCCAGGATCTCGGCGAATTTCTCGACAAGGACTTGTCGGGCCTCGCGACCGAGCGGCCGGGTGATCCGAAGCCGACGGCAGGTTTCCAGCGCGTGGTGCAGCGGGCGGCCATCCATGTGCAGAGTTCCGGCCGGGACGAAGTGACCGGCGCCAACGTGCTGGTCGCGCTGTTCAGCGAGCGTGAAAGCCATGCGGTTTATTTCCTGCAGCTGCAGGACATGACGCGGCTCGATGCGGTGAACTTCATCTCACACGGCATCGCCAAGGCGCCGGGCCGCTC
>CAXTUO010000646.1:0-2981 GCA_964247175.1 uncultured Acetobacteraceae bacterium
GACAAACGCCGCCAACCGCGTCCACGGAAAGCCCCGAGGACGCGACGCTGTTGCTCGCCACCCTTGCCGAGCTCTACCGGCAGGAAATCGGGGCCGAGGAGGACGTGCACCGCGCCTTGCCATTCTTCGGCACGGCGCTTGGCATCGTTGTCGGCGCCATCGCCTATGCGGCGGGGCGCCTGCCAAGGTGGCCGGATGTCACGGCGCCTAGAGGCCGGGCCGCGTTCTGGCTCGCAGGCGGGCTGCTGGCGCTTGCGGTCGTGGAGGCGGGCTGCGTCCTGCTGTTCCTGTCTCGCGCCATGGCACGCCGCAACTACCGGCGCATCGGGCCAGTAGCCATGCTGCGCGCCAAGGCCGGCCAAAGCGGCGACATGCAACGTGCGCTGCTCGATTCCTACACGGAAACCATACCATTCAACCGGGAGCTGAACCAACGCCGCCAGAGGTTCCGCGCCCTGGCGTCGTCGCACCTGATACGGAGCTTGATTTGGGCGCTCGGAGCCACCACAGTCATTTTTGTGGCGGATAAACTAGGATACTTCACGGGGCCTGGATTATGAGCAGCACATCGAAGCTGGACGTCGCTTTCGGCACCACTTGGCGCACTGCGGTGGCAACGAACGACGCTTCGGCCTGTGTTGACCATGGGGCGGTTGCAAGCAAGCCGAGTAAGCCCTCTGGTGCCATATTCTACACCGAGCCCAGCGGTGCCGATCTATTCCCCGGCAAGGAACTCATCAAGGCGCTTTTCAGAAAACTGCGCCGAGCCTAGCTCAATCCCCGCCCAGCCGCGTCCGGAACAGCGCACGCGGGTAAACGCCCAGCACATGGGTTTCAGCACTGAAGAAACTCAGCTCCTCCAGCGCGCGGGCCAAGGCCGGCTGCTCGGGATGGCCGTCCACGTCGGACAGGAACTGCGTCGCGGTGAACTCGCCGTGCAGCATGTAGCTTTCCAGCCGCGTCATGTTGACGCCGTTGGTGGCGAACCCGCCCAACGCTTTATACAGCGCGGCCGGCACGTTGCGGACGCGGAACACGAAGGTGGTCATCAGGTCAGTCCGGTCCGGAGGCAGCGCGTGCAGCTGCTGCGCCATGACGTAGAACCGCGTCGTGTTGTGGGGGGCGTCCTCCACGTTGGCGCGCAGCACATCGAGGCCGTAGATCTCGGCTGCCAGCTTCGACGCGATGGCCGCGTCCTCGCGCCGGCCCCATTCCGCCACCAGCTTCGCCGACCCGGCGGTGTCCGCTTCCACCACCGCCTCCGCATCCAGCTCATGCAGGATCGCCCGGACCTGGCCGAGCGCCACGGCGTGCGAGTGGACGCGGCGCACGTCCCCGATCTCCGCGCCGGGCGGCCCCAGCAGGCAGTGCTCGACCCGTTGGAAGTGCTCGGCGATGATCGACAGGCCGCTGCCGGGCAGCAGGGCGTGGATGTCGGGCACCCGGCCGGCGAGGCTGTTCTCGCAGGGCAGCATGGCGAGCGCCGCGGTGCCGGCGCGCACCGCGTCCATCGCGTGCTCGAAGGTGTGGCACGGCAAGGGCGTCAACTCGGGGTAGGCGGTGCGGCAGGCCAGGTCGGAGTAGGCGCCGGGCAGGCCTTGGAAGGCGATCTGGGTCATGAGGTCTCCAACAGGGCGCGGGCGCGGAGGAGGTCGGCTTGCGTGTCCACGCCGAACGCCCCGTGCTCCACCCGCGTGCAGGCGATGCGCATTCCGGCCTCCAGCGCCCGCAACTGCTCAAGCTTCTCCCGTTGCTCCAGCGGGCTTTCCGGCAGGGTGACGAAGCGGGCCAGGGCGGCGCGGCGGTAAGCGTAGATGCCGACATGGTGCCAGAGCGGCCCGTCGCCGGCGGGGATGGCGGCGCGGGAGAAGTACAGCGCCGTTGCCACCGTTTGCCCGTCCGCGAAGGCGCAGGCGGCCTTGACCACCTGCGGCGCCGCCGCTTCCTCCGGCGACAGGATCGGCGTCACCAGGGTCGCGATGTCGAACGCCGGGTCGGACAACGGGGCGGCCACCGCGCGGAGCTGGCCCGGCGGCAGCGTGGGGAAGTCGCCTTGCAGGTTCACCACCACGTCGTGCGCGCCCTTGGAGTCCAGCGCCGCCAACGCCGCGTGCACCCGGTCGGACCCGGACGGCAGCGCCGGGTCGGTCAGCACGGCGGTGCCGCCCGCCGCCCGCACGGCGTCCGCGATCTCCGCGTCGGCGCAGGCGACGGCCACCGGGCCGATATCGGCCTCCCGCGCGCGGTCGAGCACGTGCAGGACCATGGGCTTCCCTGCGATGGACGCCAGCGGCTTGCCCGGCAGGCGGGAGGACGCCATGCGGGACGGGATCACGACGATGGGGTTCACGCGATAGGGCGGGGTTGATGGGGAAGGGTTTGCATAGCGTGCGGCGCACATTAGGTAGGCAAGTCCGCCGGCGCAACGCCCGGCCCTTGGAGAACCCCCCATGCGTCACGCCTTGACCGCCGCCACCGCCGCAATCGCGCTGCTCGCCACCGTGCCGGCCTGGGCACAGGGGCAGCAGATGACCCAGCCCTCCGCTTCGCAGAATCAGTCGCAGATCCTGCAGAACAACGGCCAGCAGCCGGCCAACGCCCGCGAGGTCAGCCCGACCGCGCCCGTCGCCAGCGAGAACGGCGTGACCAAGCCGCAGGGACCCACGAGCGGCCCGACCAGCCAGAGCACGAACGGCAAGAGCAAGTAAGCGCGGCATGAGGGAGCTGATCGCCGCGGCGGAGGCGGCGGCCGACGTCGCCGCCGCGGCGGTCCGCCCGTTCTACCGCGCCGGCGTCAGCGCCGACCTGAAGGGCGACGCAAGCCCGGTCACGGTTGCCGACCGCACGGCGGAACTCGCGATGCGCGCCGTGCTGGCGCAGCGTTTCCCCGAGCACGGCATCCTGGGCGAGGAGTTCGGCCTGGACCGCCCGGACGCCCGGATGCGCTGGGTGCTGGACCCCATCGACGGCACCCGCGCCTT
>CAXTUO010000647.1:0-2979 GCA_964247175.1 uncultured Acetobacteraceae bacterium
GGCCCGCTGGCCAAGTGGGTCACGCAGATCGATGAGGCCCGACGCATCCCGGAGCTGGTGGCCCACGCCGTGGATGTCGCCACCACCGGGCGGCCCGGCCCGGTGGTGATCGCGCTGTCGGAGGAGATGCAGAAGCATCGCGTGGCCGTTCCCGACATCGGCCGCGCCCCCGTGTCCGCCGGGCTGCCGGACCCGGCGGCGCTCGCGGAGATGCAGGCGATGCTGGTCCGGAGCCGCAAGCCGCTGGCGATCCTGGGCGGAAGCTGCTGGACCGAGGCGGGCCGGGCGGCGGTGCGGGAGTTCCTGGTGGGGTACGGCCTGCCCGTTGCCGTCGGCTTCCGGCGCCAGGCCTTGTACGACGGCACGTTGCCGAACTTCGTCGGCGACCTCGGCGTCGGCTCCGACCCGGCGCTGGTGGCGCGGGCGCGGGAGGCCGACTTGGTCCTCGCCATCGGCAGCCGGCTCGGCGAGGCGACCACCCAGGGCTACCAGCTTTTCGCGGGCAGTGACGTGCCCATCATCCACGTGTATCCCGATGCCGCCGAGATCGGCCGGGTGTTCCGCCCGGCGCTCGGCATCGCCTGCGGCCTCAACGCCTTCGCCCACGCCGCCGCGGCGCTGCCGCCGATGCAGGATGCGCCTTGGGCCGAGTGGACCCGCTCGCTGCGCGCCGTGCGGGAGGCCGGGCGCGCTGTCCCGGAGTACGAGGGACCGCTGAACATCGCCCAAGTGATGCGCGATCTGGAAGCCTTGGCGCCGCCCGATGCCGTGTTCACCTCGGACGCCGGCAACTTCGCCACCTGGCCCGCCCGCTTCATCAACTTCGGCGACGGCCAGCGCATGATCGGCCCGACCAACGGCGCCATGGGCTACGGCGTGCCCGCCGGCGTCGCGGCGGCGCTGGCGTGTCCCGGGCGCATGGCGGTCACCTTCGTGGGCGACGGCGGGATGCTGATGACCGGGCAGGAGATCGCCACCGCCTTCCAGTACGGCGTGGCGCCCATCGTGCTGGTGTTCAACAACGCGATGTACGGCACGATTCGCATGTATCAGGAGCGCACCTACCCCGGCCGCGTGTCCGGCACCGCGCTGACCAACCCGGATTTCCGCAAGTACATCGAGGCGTTCGGCGGGCACGGCGAGGTCGTCACGGAAACCGCCGGGTTCGCGCCGGCATTCCAGCGCGCCGCCGCCAGCGGCAAGCCGGCGGTGATCGAGCTGCGCATGAACCCGGAGCAGATCACGTCGCGCGCCACGGTTGCGCAGCTTCGGGCCGGAGCGGGGGCGGCGAAGGCGGGTTGATCACCCGCGCCGCCCGGCCATCGCCCGGTTCTCAAGCCGGCTCAGCAGCCGCACCAGAGGCCACAGCAGCAGGAAATACAGCGCCGCCGCGGCCACGATGGGCGTCGCGTTGTAGGTGACGCTCTGCGCCTGCCGCGCCTGGAACAGCAGTTCCGGCAACGCCACCACGGAGGCGAGCGAGGTCAGCTTCACCACCTCCAGCGTGTTGGACAGCAAATCCGGCAGCACGTTGCGCACCGCTGGCGGCAAGACGACGTGGCGCAGCGTCTGCACGGCGGACAGCCCGGTGGAGCGCCCGGCCTCCGCCAAGCCCGGCGGCACGGACAGCAGCCCGGCGCGCAGCACCTCCGCGTAGTAGGCCCCCGTGTTGAGGAAGAACCCGACCGCCACGCAGGCGAACGCATTCAGGTGCACCCCGGCGAACGGCAGCCCGGCATACAGCAGGATCAGCAGCACCAGCGGCGGGAACGCGCGGAAGAAATCGACCCAGGCCACCAGCAGCGCCCCAACCCAGCGCCGCCGCACCGTGGACAGCAGCGCCAGCGCCAGCCCGCCGGCCAAGCCGAGCGGCACCACGACAAGCGACAACGCCACCGTCACCAGCAGCCCGCGCCACAGGATCGGCGAGGCGGCCACCAGGATTTCGGCGTTGAAGAAGGTGTCCGCGATCATCGGGCGGAAGGGTGCTGCCGCCACCGCCGCTCCACCCAGCGCCCAAACGCCACCACCGGCAGGAACAGCACGAGGTAGGCCGCGGCGCCGAGCGTCAGCGGCGACGGGTTGCCGCTGAACGACATGGCCGACGACGCTTGCGACAGGATCTCGCTCACCGCCACCACGGAGCCGAGCGCCGTGCCCTTGGTGATGGCGATGGTGCGGTTGGTCAGCGGCGGCACGGCCAAGCGCAGCGCCTGCGGCAGCACCACGTGCAGCAGCGCCGCGGTGAAGCCGAGGCCGGTGGACCGCGCCGCTTCCCATTGGCCCGGCGGCACCGCGGCGATCCCGGCCCAGTAGATTTCCTCCGCGAACGCCATCAGCACCAGGGACAGGCTGATCCAGGTGCACAGGAAGCCGGAGGGCGTGGCGCCGAACGCCGGGGCGCCGAAGTAGATCAGCACGATGATGACCAAGGGCGGCAAGGCGCGGAACAGGTCCACCACGAAGACGATCAGCCAGTTCAGCGGACGCACCCCGAAAGCCCGCAGCAGCGCCAGCAGCAGCCCGGCGGCCAGCCCGGACGCCACCACCAGCACCGCCAGCTCCACCGTCAGCACGAAGCCGGCGGCGATGGCCGGCAGGCTGCGCTCCATGACGGGCAGGTTCAGGAAGGTGTCGGCGAAGCCGGCCATGCGCCGCGGGTCAGTGCTGGCTGATGCGGCCGATGAAGGCGCGGGTGCGCTCGTGCGAGGGCGCGCCGAACACCTGCGCCGGCGGCCCGGCTTCCAGCACCTGGCCGTCCGCCATGAATACCACCCGGTCGGCGGCGGCGCGGGCGAAGCCCATCTCGTGGCTCACGACCACCATGGTCATGCCGCCGTCCCGCAAGGCCCGCATCACGCCCAGCACCTCGCCCACCAGCTCGGGGTCGAGCGCGCTGGTCGGCTCGTCGAACAGCATGACGCGGGGTTCGAGCGCCAGGGCGCGGGCGATGGCGACCCGCTGCTGCTGCCCGCCGGA
>CAXTUO010000648.1:0-2976 GCA_964247175.1 uncultured Acetobacteraceae bacterium
TAGCTGCGCAGCGTCGCGTCCCGGTTGGCCCAGTTGTGCGCGATCATGAGGTAGGCGCCGAAGCCGCCGTTCGATTGCGCGTGCAGCCGCTCGATCTGTGCCGTGCACATGTCCGGCGTGCCGATGGCGCCGAAACCGGAGTCGTTGATGAAGGCGATCATCTCGCGCACGTTCGACCCCGGCATCGACATCTGCGGAAAGGCCGCGACCACCTGGAAGTAGTTGAACCACTGCTCGATGCCGTACTCCACGTCGCGGTACGCCTGCTCGGTGGTTTCCGCGCAGTGCACCAGCCCGGCCAGGCGCCACTTCGAGCGGTCCACCGCCTTGCCATGCCGCCGCGCCTGCTCCTCCAGCACGTTCCAATGCAGCGCCAGCGCGTCGAACCCGGCTGCCGTGGTGGCGCCGATCGACAGCAGGCCGATGCCGTGCCGCCCGGCCAGCCGCGGCCCGGTCGGCGAGGCGACGGCGGCCACCGCGATGTCGAACAGCGGGTTCGAGTACGGCCGCAGGTGCAGCCGGGCATCGCGCAGGTCCCAGCGGTCGTTCTGGAACGTCACCGGCTCCTCGCTGGTCAGCAGCCGCATGATGATGCCGAGGCTCTGGTCCAGCAGCTCGCGCGTTTGCGACTGCGAGAGGCCGATCATCGCGCCGTCGGTCGGCAGCGATCCCGGCCCGGCGCCGAACATCACGCGCCCGCGGGTGACGTGGTCCAGCATGACGATCCGCTCCGCCACCCAGAGCGGGTTGTGGTACGACAGGCTGACCACGCCGGTGCCGAGGCGGATGTGCCGGGTGCGCTCTGCCGCGACGGCGATGAAGATCTCGGGCGAGGCGCTGATCTCGCTGCCGGCGGAATGGTGCTCGCCGAACCAGGCCTCGTCGTAGCCGCAGCGGTCGAGCCACTGCACCAGCTCGAAGTCGCTTTCCAGCGCCAGGGTGGGGTTGATGCCTGGCTTGTGGAACGGGGCCAGGAAGATGCCGAAACGCAGCCTGGACGGTGTCATGATGCCTCCTCGCGGGCCTCTGCGGGCGCCTGCCGGCAGCGTGCGACAATCCCGAGAGTTCGGCAACCGCCGATGGCGCTACTGCATCAGGCGGTCTCGCCCGATCTGCACCAGGCCCTCCGCCACCGAGACGAACTCGCCGCCGCCGGAAACCCGCTCCGCGCCGAACCGCCCTTCGAACAGGCGGCGCACCGCGGGCACGAAGGCGGTGCCGCCGGTCAGGAACACGCGATCCACGGTGTCGGCCGTGATCCCGGCCTGTCCCAGCGCCCGATCCACCGCCGCCGTGAGCTGCAGGAGGTCAGGCGCGATCCAGGCCTCGAACTCCTCGCGCTCGATGGTGGCCTCGATGGCGACGCCGGCGTGGTCAAAGCAGAGCTTGGCCCGGTCGGCGTGGGATAGCTCGGCCTTCACCGCGGAAACGGCCTGGTAAAGCGGGTAGCCCAGCTCCTCCTCGATCAGCCGGATGAGCTGGCGCAGCTTGGCCGGCTCGGCCGCGGTGCGGGCGACCTCGTTGATCTCGCGCAGCGTGCGCGGCGAGCGCATCAGCGACAGCCGGTGCCAGCGCGCGAAGCCCGCGTAGTACTCGGCCGGCACGGGCATGTCGTTTCCCATCACCTTGTAGGTGCTGTTCTTGCCCAAACGCGGCGAGACCACGCGGTCGATGATGCGGAAGTCGAAGCTGTCGCCGGCGACGCCGACGCCCGTGGTGGCCAGCGCGGTGATCGGCTGCTGCGCGCCCGGCTCGAAGCGCAGCAGGGAGAAGTCGCTGGTGCCGCCGCCGAAGTCGCCGATCAGCACGGTAGCCGGGGCGTCCAGCGTGCGGGTGAAGCGGTATCCGGCGGCCTCCGGCTCGAACGCGACTTCGACCTCGCCGAGGCCGGCCAGGCGGCAGGCGTCGCGCAGCCGGGCCTCGCCCAGCGCGTCCTCGGCCCCGTCGCCCGCGAAGCGCACCGGGCGTCCGGCGACGATCCGGGCGCCGGAAAGCTCAATGCCATCCAGCAAGGCGCGCAGGAACAGGGCGACCATCTGCTCCAGCGTGAACGGGCGGTTGTGCACCTGGGTGCGGGTGAAGCTGCGCTGCGCCAGGTAGGTCTTGAGCGACATGATGAGCCGGCTGTCGAGCGGGTCGTCGAGGTAGGCCTCGATGGCCGCCGGGCCGGCCGCGTGGCGGAGCGTGCCGGCGCCCGGGCCGCCGGTCCAGAAGCACAGCACCGAGCGGAACACGTCGAGCGGCCCGGCGGCGGTGGGAAAGCGCCGGCTCCGCACGGTGCCGTCCTCGCCCAGCACGGCGACCACGCTGTTGGTGGTGCCGAAGTCGATGCCGATCAGGGGTGTCATCGCGGGCGCGCCATCGCCGCCGCATCCCGCATGCCTGGCCGCCCGCGTCAAGCGGGGCGGGCGTCAGACGCCGGGATCGTAGATGTAAAGGTAGCTGCCGCCGGGCTGCGTCCCCGTGGTGATCTGCAAGCCTTGCGCCTGCTGCACGCTGAGGCCGGCGAAGGTGATGCTGGCGTCGATGCCGTTCCCCGTCCGCCCGGCGCCCCCGGCGATGTCCGCGCGCAGCGTCGCGCCCTGGAAGCCCGGCGCGCCGTCAACCCCGTCCCACCGGTAGCTGCTGACGCCGGCGGCGAAGCCCCACAGCGTGGCGGCGTCGCCCGCGTGCAGACCGCGGACCGTGTTCCACACGGTGCCCGGCGCGCGGGCGTCGGTGAAGAACGTGTCGGTGCCGGTGCCGCCGATCAGGAAGTTGGAGCCAAGCCCGCCGTCCAGCACGTTCTGCCCGCTCGACACTTGGATCGCGTCGTCGCCGCTGCCGCCGTGGATGAACACGCTGGGCGCTTGCGTGCTCAGGGCTTCGGCGGTGGCGCCTGCATTGATGTATTGCGCCTGGAGATAGCTGGGAGCGCCCGTGCCGGGGTCGTCCATCGCGACCGTGCCGGCGGCGCCGCTGGCCGTGACGGTGTAG
>CAXTUO010000649.1:0-2965 GCA_964247175.1 uncultured Acetobacteraceae bacterium
GGCATCGCTGCTGCGCCGAATGTCATACTCGTTTAGCGGATGCACCACTTAGCCGAGAAGCCCGACATATCAGGGGCTTGCACAAACGTCCGATTGCGAAAGGACGCGGGCCAGCACGGCACTTCCTGGCATTCCTCCTTGCACAAACCCCTTTCAGAACCGCGTTGACTGGACGCGGTTTAGATGGCCAAATCGCACAGCTTCGCGGTCACTGGGCCGGCTCGGCCACCGATGTTCCCGCCTCCACCAGCCCTGCCACGCGCTCGACCAGTTCGTCCATGCGGAACGGCTTATGTGCCACTTCGACGCCTTCTGGCACTTCTCCGAGCTGTGCAGCCTCGGCATAACCCGTGACGATCAGCGCCGGCAGCCCCGGCCATAGCCGGCGTGCTTCCCTGACCAGCTCGCCCCCGGTCATACCCGGCATGGCGTAGTCCGTCACCAGCGCTTCGAAGCATGCACCAGGGCGACGAAGCGCTTCCAGCGCTTCCTCGCCTCCTTCCCGTTGCGTGACGGCGAAACCTGTGTTTTCCAGCGCCTCGGCCAAAAACTCACGCACGCCCGGATTGTCGTCCACTAGCAGCACGCGCCGGCCGGCACCCCGGGGCCGCTCCGCCCCGCTGTGGCCGAGGGCGTAACCGGGCAGTGTCGAGCCGCCGTCGCGGTCGGTCCGGAAAGCGGCTCGCGCCTGTGGCAGCCACACCTCTACACGCGTTCCCTTTCCGGGCGCGCTCTGGATGTGCAACTCGCCCCCTGACTGGCGCGCGAAGCCCTGCACCATCGAGAGGCCTAGCCCGGACCCCTTGCCTACGCCTTTGGTGGTAAAAAACGGTTCGCATACCCGGGCCAGCGTGGCCGCATCCATCCCGCTTCCCTCGTCGGTGACGGCCAACACCATGCAATTCGCCGGGTCCACCCACGCGGGCGCATCGGCGGCCAGCGCGGTCCCGCCGCACGCTTCGATCAGCAATCTGCCACCGCGCTCGCCCATGGCGTCCCGTGCGTTCAAGCATAGGTTGAGCAGTGCCGACTCTAGCTGCGCAGGGTCGGCCAGCGGCGGGACAAGCTCGGCTTCCACGTCGATCCTGAGCAGGATCCTGGGATCGAGCGTACGCGACAGCAACACGCGCAGCCGGTTCAATAGCGCCGGCACGTCCACCGCCTCGGGCCTGAGCACTTGCTGGCGCGAGAAGCTGAGCAGCGAGTGCGTCAGGCGCGCTCCCTGTTCTGCTTTGTCGATGGCGATCTCCACGTAACGCCGCGCACGCTCATCGCCGGGAATGCAGTCAAGCAGGAGTTCCAGCCCGGACATTTGCGCTTGAAGCAGGTTGTTGAAGTCGTGCGCCACGCCTGCCGTGAGCTGACCCACCGCCTCCATGCGTTGCGCTTGGAGGAGCTGCCGCTCCACTTCCGATAACCGCGTCACGTCGCGGAAGCTGCACAGGATCAGGCTGATGCGCCCCCCCTGCCCGGGATCACGTACTGGGACGAGATGCGCGTCCACCACGCGCCGCCGTCCAGCGATCCCGCCAGCATCCTCGATAATCCGTTCGTAACGGATTGCTTGGCCTGCTTCGACGCACTCATGCAAGCGCGTCAAGACGGAGCGCGCGTATTCAGGGGAGAAAACTTCGTGTGGCTCGCGACCGACCAGTTGGGGCGGCAGGTCGAGAATTGCGGCTGCGGCGGCGTTGGCCCGGTCGAACACAATCCGCCCGTCGGGCAGCACGTGCATGGCGATCACGCCGTCGGCCAACTGATCGAGGTACGTGCTGAGCTTGGCTTCGCTACAATGCGCGCGCTTCGCTTCGGCCAACGTCGCTTGCTGGGACCTGGAGGCCTCCATCTCCGCCGCCCGCCTCCGGCGCAGTTCTTCTCGTAACAGAGCGGCAGCGCCCCCGAACAGCAGCAAGAAGCCGACCAGCGTGCCGCCTATGAATTGGGCGTGGCGGTTCCACTTCTCATAGATGCCTTTGGTGGAGGTGCCGACCATCAGCACGAAGGGTAGGTCGGCCAAGTGCTGGACGTTGTAGAG
This sequence comes from uncultured Acetobacteraceae bacterium, assembly GCA_964247175.1. Classification (GTDB taxonomy): domain Bacteria; phylum Pseudomonadota; class Alphaproteobacteria; order Acetobacterales; family Acetobacteraceae; genus CAHJXG01. The sequence goes on from CAXTUO010000649.1 coordinate 2,036, forward strand.
CCGCTCGCGCCCGTCCACCATGGCGACCGCCTCAAACGTGCCCGGCCCTTCCGCCCGCATCCGCCGCATCACGGACGAGTTGTTGACGTCGGCCCCGATCCGCTCTGGACGGATGGGAGCCGATGCGAGCAGTTGTCCGTTATCGCTGATCAGCGTGATCACGCCGCCGTCGCCGAGTTGGAAACGCGCGAAGACTTGACTGAAGAAGTCTATTTTGATGTTACCCACGGCAATGCCGGTGAAGCTGTCGCCAGGGCGTCCCAGGCGGCGGCTGAGTACCACCTTGGGCCGTCCTGATTCGCGGCCATACTCTAACTCACTGACAACCAAACCGAGGTCGGCACGCTCCCGGTGGGCGCGGAAGTACGGCGTGCCCGATAGGTCGAGGCCGGGCGGTACCTTTGCCGACGCGCCCACGACGCGGCCGGTGGCATCGGTGACCATCAAGGTCCCGAACACGCCGGCCGCCACATCCTCGGTCAGCAGCGTTCGTGCGACGGCATCCAGGGGGCGGTCCACTTCCTGCGTTCCTTCCGCCACGGCACAGAGCTGGATATTGTATGCTTCCAGGCTGCGCGAAACGCCGCGGCCCAGGCTGAGGGCCAGATTCTCAAGCGCCTGCGCCGCTTGCTGCCGTGCCGTTTCCCGCGCATCCCAGAGTGAAATGCCAACGGCGCCGAGCAGCAGTGCCAGCACGGCGGCGGCAACCGCGATGACGGCGGACAGGACGCGCAGGCGGGGGCCAAAAGGAAGTGGCATCTGGCAGGCTTTCCAGGCAGCAAGGTGCCATTATGCCCCAGCAGTCGTTAAGAAACGGTCAAGGGAAGCCATGTGCCGGCCGGGTCAAATCGTGTTTCGCGCTGCCCTCACTGCCGTTCATCCCCGCCGGGTCAGGCTGCGGCGCGGGCCGTGGCGCCTTCCATGTCCCGC
>CAXTUO010000650.1:0-2962 GCA_964247175.1 uncultured Acetobacteraceae bacterium
ATCCAGGCCTGCGCGCAGCGCGGCGTCCAGCACCGACTCCCCCTCCGCCACGGGAACTTCGGCGCGCCGGCCGTCAACCACCAGGCCGGCGGTCGCATATGGCGTCTCGACCTGGGCTGGCGTGGGCTTCGGGCGCGGCTTGCCGCCCAGAGCCGACACGAAGCGCTCTACATGTACCTGATCGGCTCGCAGGCCGAGCTCCGTCAGGGTCGCTTCCACCTCATCGATCATGCCGCTGGGCCCGCAGATGAACGCGTGGTCCACAACCTCCGCCGGGACCAGGTGGCGCAGCAGCAGCCGCACCTTCTCCATGTCGAGCCGCCCGTTCAGGACTGGCACGTCCTGCTGCTCCTGGGACAGCACGTGGAACACCGACAAGCGGCGGAGGTGGCGGTCCTTCAGCTCCTCCAGCGCTTCCCGGAACAGCATGTCGTTCGTGGAACGGTTGCCGTAGAACAGGAACACGCGGCTGTGCTGCTCCCGCCCGAGGATGCCCCGCATGATGGACAGCACCGGCGTGATGCCCGACCCGGCCGCGAAGCAAACAAAGGTCCGCGCCGCATCCGGGGCAAGCGCCATGCCGAAGCGCCCGGTCGGCGTCATCACGTCCAGGGTATCGCCGGCCCGGATGCCGCTGTTGGCCCATGCGGAGAACAGGCCGCCGTCCACCCTTTTCACGGCGATCCGCAGCTCGCCATCGTCCGGACCCGAGCAGATCGAGTAGGAGCGGCGCACCTCCTCCCCTTCAAACGTTTTCCGCAAGGTGAGGTACTGGCCGGCCGTGAAGCGGTAGTCCGGCCGCAGGTCCGGCGGCACCTCGAACGCGACCGACACGGCGTCTGGCGTTTCGCGCCGTAGGTCGGCGACGCGGAGGGGGTGGAAACGCGGCGTGGCGGCGGACATGGCGGCCCTAATGGCACTTGAAGTAGTCGAACGGCTCGCGGCACGCATTGCAGCGCCACAGCGCCTTGCAGGACGTCGAGCCGAACTCGGACAACACCTGCGTGTCGGGCGAGGAGCAGTTCGGGCACGCCACCTCCTCGGCGCCGAACAGTTCGCGGCGCCCGCCGCCCGGCTTCGGCGGCGCGATGCCGTATTCGCGCAGCTTGCGGCGGCCTTCCTCCGTCATCCAGTCGGTGGTCCAGGCCGGGAACAGCACGGTGTTCACCCTGCCGCCCGGGATGCCTGCCCGGTCCAGCGCCATCTCAATCTCGAACTGGATCATGTTCATGGCCGGGCAGCCGGAATAGGTGGGCGTGATCGTCACCTCCACCCGGCCGTCCCGGACGGCGACGCCGCGCAGCACGCCGAGGTCCGCGATGGTGAGCACCGGGATCTCGGGATCGCTCACGGTCTCCACGGCGTGCAGCGCCCGCTTGCCCAGGGCTTCGGCATCCTGCTCCGGCCGGTTCACCAGGCCGCTCCCGGATGGGTGCGCTGGATGTGCTGCATGATGCTGAGCAGGAGGCCGAGGTGCTCGCTGTGCCGCCCGGACCGGCCGCCGCTTTGCATCCATTGGGCCTTGGGCCGGCTCAGCGTGGCGCGGGACAGCACGGAGGCGACCGTGTGCTCCCATTGGCCGCGGAGCGTGGCCGGGTCGATGGCCGTGCCCCCGTCCACCAGGCTGCGCTCGGCGGCGTCGCACTCGAACATCTCGCCCGTGTAGCCCCACAGCTGGTCCACCGCCTCCTGGGCGCGCCCGTGGCTTTCCTCGGTGCCGTCGCCCAGGCGGATCACCCACTCGGAGGAATGGCGGAGGTGGTAGGCGCTTTCCTTTTCCGACTTCGCGGCGATGGCGGCGAGCGTCCCGTCGCCGCTTCCGGCCATCGCGCGCCAGTACGGGTCCGCGAAGGCGGAATAGAAGAGCTGGCGCACCATCGTCTGCCCGAAGTCGCCGTTCGGCTGCTCGGCGAGCAGCAGGTTGCGGTATTGCGGCGCGTCGCGGAGAAAGGCGTACTGGTCCTCGTCATGGCCCGCGCCTTCCAGCTCGGCGCCGTAGGCGTAGAGCGAGCGCGCCTGGCCGATGAGGTCGAGGCCGATGTTGCCGAGCGCCATCTCCTCCTCAAGCATCGGGCCGTGGCCGATCCACTCGGACAAGCGGTGGCCGAGCACGAGCGCATCGTCGGCGCGGCGCAGCACGTAAAGCACGAGCGGGGTCTCGTTGACCCGTATGGAGGTGGTGGCCATGCCGCGGCCTCCGCTCACATATGGCCGACCTCGTCCGGCACGTCGTAGAAGGTCGGGTGCCGGTACGGCTTGGACGCGGTCGGCTCGAACATCATGCCCTTGTCCGCCGGGTCGGAGGCGATGATCGCCTTGGACGGCACGATCCAGATCGACAGGCCCTCGCCCCGGCGCGTGTAAAGGTCGCGCGCCGCCTGCAGCGCCAGGGTCTCGTCGGCGGCGTGCAGCGACCCGACGTGCTTGTGGGCCAGGCCGTTCCGGCTGCGGATGAACACCTCCCACAGCGGGGTATTCGGCGTTTTCAGGTCGGGCATGGCGACGGTTTCCCCTTGATGACGCCGGGCCAGGTCCGCGCGGGACGCCGGCCAGGCCCTTTCTTCTTGAACGGCCCTAGGCCGCCGCTTTCCGGCTGGCCTGCTTCGCCGCAAAGGCCGCGGCCGCTTCCCGCACCCAGGCGCCTTCCTTGTGCGCGCGCTGGCGGGAGGAGATACGCTCGCGGTTGCAGGGGCCGTTGCCGGCCAGGATTTGCCGGAACTCCTCCCAGTCGATCGGCCCATGGCGCCAATGCCCAGGCGCCGCGCCGTTGAAGCCCTCGCCTTTTCCTTCCTCGAAGCGCAGGCCGGGGTCCGGCAGGGTCAAGCCCAGGAACTCCGCCTGGGGCACCAGCGCGTCCAGGAACTTCTGCCGCAGCTCGTCATTGGAGAAGCGCTTGATCTTCCACTTCGTGGACTGGTCGCTGTGCGTGCTGTCGCCGTCCGGCGGGCCGAACATCATCAGG
>CAXTUO010000651.1:0-2961 GCA_964247175.1 uncultured Acetobacteraceae bacterium
GCCGCCGGGTACAAGCCCAATCTCGCCGGTGGCAACAGCTACATAAGGCCGCACCGATGCTGCGGCCCTCGACGCCCTGAGCGGCTGGCCGGGCTTGCGCACCGTGCTGGCGGTCGAGAGCATCCGCAGCGTCAACGGCATGCCCAAAGTCGAAAGCGAGATCCGTTACCTCCTATCGAGCTGCCCCGACAGTCCGGCCGTCCTGGGCCAGGCGATCCGTTCGCATTGGGCCATAGAGAACACGCTGCATTGGGTGCTGGATGTGACGTTCTCGGGCGAACCTCTCGGTTCGACCCGCGAGGACGAGAGCCGCGTGCGCGACCGCACGGCCGCACGCAACCTGGCGCTGCTGCGCAAGATCGCGCTCAACATCGTCGGCCGTGACCGGACATCGAAGGCCAGCGTGCGCGCCCGGCGCAAAAAGGCCGCTTGGAACGACGCCTACATGCTCAAGCTCCTGCTCGGGTAGCAGCCAAATTCCGTGTAAAACTGGCACAAGATTTCATGCGTAGCCCCTGGCCTCCGACCCAGCATCCACTGTGAATCACATCGCGCCGCGTCGGGGGAAGGCATATCGAATCGGTGCGGTCAGATCGTGCTCTAGTAGCCGTATCTTGGGCCGTAAAACCGCGGCCTGCCGTAGTAGCGCGGGCGTCCATAGAAGCCCCGCCCGTAGTAGTGATGCGGGTGCCCGTGAAACCGAGGCCGTCCGTAGTAGCCCGGCCGTCCGTAATATTGGATCGCCTGAACCAGGCTGTCGGCTGGCCGAACTGCCGTGGCCATGGGCTCGGCACGAGCTAGCATGTTCGTGAACAGCAGACCCAGCGTCAGCGCCAAAGCTGCCAAGTGTCTCGTCAGCGCATTCCGCACGAATCGCCTCCCTCTTCCATGTCGGCACCATAACAGAAAGGCGGCAGGACCGAAGCGGCGAACCCGGCAGGCAAGCATGTTTTCGGCCTGCACGATGCCGATGTGGTTCCATGCGATCTCTGCCATCCGCTCGACGCCGCTCAGATTGACCTGTCGGTCGCGTTCTGCAACGTGTCCGGGCTGCGCTGTCCCATCTGGCCTGTCCTGGAGCTTGCCATGCGTCCTCCGTTGATCGCGTTCACCTTTGCTGTCGCCCTGGCCGGAACGGCGCAGGCCCAATCCGTGACGTGCCGCGACGGCACTGTCCTGACCGGCGCGAACGCCCGGGCCATGTGCGCCGCCCATGGCGGCCTGCCGCTGCCCCGCCAAGCGGCCCCGGCGGCATCCACGCCCGGCACCGCCCCACCCAGCACGCCGCAGGCCAGCGCAGCCTCCGGGGGCGGTCCTGGCCAGGTCTGGGTGAACAAGAGCAGCAAGGTCTATCACTGTCCGGGTTACCGCTACTACGGCAAGACCAAGCGGGGCGAGTACATGACTGAGGCGGCAGCCAAGGCGACCGGGGCGCATGGCAGCGGGGGGAAGGCGTGCTCATGACCATGGTAGGACACTCATGATCGACCCTCTCCCGCTCCGCCTGCACCGGGCCGCGTCCATCATATCCCGCACCTCCCGCACCGGCGATCCTGAAGCCGCCGACGCCCAATCCGCCTGCGCCGAAGTTGCCGGGCGCATTGTCATGCTGGAGGAGGCCCTGATCGCGCTGCTGTCCGGCAAGGAAGGGGCAGCAGAGCAGGCCCGGAGGGTGCTGGCGATTGACGGGTTTTGATGCCTATCGCTGCGCCAAGCTGCTGCTCGACCAGCATGGGCGCGATGCGGAGCTGCACGCTGCCATGCGCGCCGACGAGCTGGAGGCGGCTGGAGACGAGGCCGGGCGGCGGGCCTGGATGCTTATTCTGGCCGCACTGGACGAGCTGACGCGGACGGAGCGGCGCCAGGGCGAGCCGTTGCAGTAACCGGCCTGGAATGCTCCCTGCCTGACGCTCGGCACCGCACGCGCTGCGGCGCCGCCCCGGGTCAGGCGTAGACGCGCAGGATCCGCTGCGCCCGGTCCAGCGCCTGGGCCCACTGGGCGGCGTCCTCGGCGTCCCGGGGCCGTCCGGCCCGGTTCAGGCGATCCCAGCGCAACGCGTGGCGCCCGGCGGCAACAGCGCACCAGCGCTGCAGTTCCTGTGCCAGCAGCACCAGCCGCTCCGGGGCCAAGTCGCCGTGGGCGCTCCACCACCAGCCTGCGGCGATTGCCTCGGCTTCGTGCGCCACGTCGTCCGGCGAGCTGCCGGCCGCTGCCATGTTTTCCAGGCGGGCCAGCGCGCCGGACACATGAACCGCGCTCACGGCGTGGCGTCCGATGCCGCCGCAGGCGTGGTCCGGACGACCGTGAAACCGGCCCGCTCCAGGCCCTCGACGACCTCCACGCCGGCCACCCAGGCGGCGAGGTCCTCGTATGGGTCGGACAGGGCGCCGCTGCGCAGAACGAACGCGATCGCTTCCAGCATCTCGCGGCGGTCGGCGGGGCGGGGCAGCAGGGCTGGCTTCGGCATGGGCACCTCCATTGAGCACAAAGAGGGTAGATTTCTGCTTGGAACACATCAAGAACAAAAAGCGGCGACCTGACCGGTGGCGGTGCAGTTCGGGCTTGAATTGCACAGGATCACAATCCTAAACATCGGCGCTTGCAGTGGAGGGCGCCACTATGGACCAGGCTGATCAGCAAAACCGTTCCAGCCGCGCCTGCGGGCCGATGTGTGACCAAACGGGAGTGTCCATCATGGCGCCGCAGCCAGCACCTGCGCAGCAGCATGAGGGGCCGAAGCTTGGCCGACGGCTGCTTGCCGTCGCAACCACCGCTGCGGCGCTCTTGGTCGGCCTGAACGCCCTTGTCCAGGCCGTCAGCGTGCTCGCGGCATGGTGGAGCCACGCACGCTGACCCGCCACCAACCTGTGCTGCCCAGCCGTGCACGGCGCCGGGTCATCGCCACGCCGCTACCCCACCATGGCCCGAGCAGGTTCCTCGGTGGTGGTGCGAGTAGCTTT
>CAXTUO010000652.1:0-2956 GCA_964247175.1 uncultured Acetobacteraceae bacterium
GGCTTGGCTGGGCCTCGGGACGGCTCGCGCGGAGCGGCGCGCTCGGCATCCCGGGGCGGGCCGGGACGGGCGAAGCCGCCGCCGGGCCGTGCCGAGAAGGGTTTTGCGCCGGCGGGCCGGTCGGGATGTTTGCTGCGCATCCCCACCCTATACAGTCGGGCGGCCTCCAATGACAGCCAGTTGACAGCCATCCTGGTTCGGCGCTACCCCGCCCGTCCCACGGCTTTTGCCGCGGCCCGGCGGAGGGGTGCCCGAGTGGCTAAAGGGGGCGGACTGTAAATCCGCTGCTGTAACGGCTACGTTGGTTCGAATCCAACCCCCTCCACCAACCGAGCCGACACTGTCGGCGTATTTCGTTCGACATCAGATCGACCCGCGCAGTTTTTGCCTGCCCATTGGCTTGCCTTGGTGTTATCTCAAAACTGCATGAGGCGAAGGGTGGCAGCATGGCGGCAACGGTTCTGAACGCGCCGCAGGACGAGTATGCCGCCCGGCTCCGGCAGCAGGAGATGGTGGCCGGCTTCGGCATGTTCGCGCTCAAGGCGGCGGAGTTGGCTTGGGTTGCAGACCAGGTTCGCCAAGGTGCTGCGCTTCCGGCCAGAGTCCGACGACCTGCTGATCGTCGCCGGGGTCGGGTGGCGGCCCGGCGTGGTCGGACACGCCACCTTGGGCGCCGGGCCGAGCAGCCCGGCCGGCTACGCCCTGCGCACGGGGGAGCCGGTCTTGTCGAACAACCTCGGCAAGGAGGACCGTTTCCAAACGCCGGACTTGCTGGTGGAGCATGGGGTGCAGAGCGCCATCAACGTGGTGATCGACGCCGCCGACGCCTCGCTCCCGTTCGGCGTGCTGGAGGTGGACGGCACGGCCCGCGGCGAGTTCGTCGCGGCCGACACCGTGTTCCTGCAATCCCTGTCAAGCGTGCTCGCGGCGGCGCAGGTGCGGCACGCGGCGGAGCAGGCCAAGGACGACCTGCTGCGCGAGAAGGACCTGCTGATGCAGGAAGTGCACCACCGGGTGAAGAACAGCCTGCAACTGGTGCGCGCCCTGCTGCAACTGCAAGCCCGTTCCGCCAGCGAAGAAACGCGGGCGCAGCTTGAAGCGGCGGCCGGGCGGATCATGACGATCAGCGCGGTGCACCGGCACATTTACGAAGGAGGGCCGGCGACGCAGACCGACGCGGGCGCCTACCTGCGCGCGCTGGTCGCCGACATCCAGGCGATGGTTGATACGCCCGAGAACCACCGCGAGATCACCGTCCACGCCGACCCCTTGAGACTGTCGGCCGACCAGACCACGCCGCTGGGTCTGGTCACGTCCGAGCTTGTGGGCAACGCCTTGAAACATGGGGCCGGCCGCGTGCTGGTCAGCCTCCGCGGCGTGCCCGGCGGCTTGCAGGTCCGGGTCGAGGATGAAGGGCCGGGCTTCCCCCTGGACTTCGCGCCGCGCCTTTCGGGGAGCCTGGGCATGCGTCTGGTCACGGCGCTTGCCAAGGGCGACCCGGCGCAAGCCCTGGCCATCGACCCGTCGGCCGGGCACGGCTGCGTGGTCGCCACCTTGAAGCTCTGAGCCTCACGCCAGCTCGACGACCACCGGCACGTGGTCGGACGGCTGCGGCTGGCCCCGCTCGGCCCGGTCGGGCTGCGCTGAAACCAGCCGTTCCGCCAGGTCCGGCGACAGCAGCGCGTGGTCGATGCGCAGCCCGCGGTCCTGCGGCCAAGCGCCGTGCTGGTAGTCCCAGAAGGTGTAAGCCGGCCCGGACGGCTGCAGCGCGCGCACCGCGTCTGTCAGGCCGAGCCATTGCAGGGCGCGGAACCGGGCGCGGGTTTCCGGCCGCACCAGGGCGTCGGATGCGGACAGCGTGCGTGGGGCGAAGTCCACGTCGGCCGGGCACACGTTGTAGTCGCCGGCGAACACCACCGCCTGATCGTCGGCCAGCAGGGCCGCGGCCCGGTCGGCCAGCAGCTCCATCCAACGCAGCTTGTAATCATAGCCGGCGTCGCCGCCGGAATTGCCGTTCGGCAGATACAGGTTGCCGACAGTCACCGGCCCGGAAGCGTCCTGGACCCGGGTTTCGATGTAGCGGGCCTGGCCGTCGTCGTCGGGCAAGCCCGGCAGGCTGCGGCACGTCACCTCGACGGGCACGCGCGACAGCACGGCGACGCCGTTGTAGGATTTCTGGCCGACGACGTGGGCCGCGTAGCCGGCGGCCTCAAAGGTCGCGGCGGGAAAGCTCGCCGCCTCGCACTTGATCTCCTGCAGCAACAGCAGGTCAGGCTGCACGCGGCGCAGCCAATCCGCCACAAGCTGCTCGCGCATGCGGACCGAGTTCACGTTCCAGGTTGCGATCCGCATGGGTGCGGCGTTCTATCAAACAGGTGCCTGGGCCGGCCTCAGTCGATGGCGAAGCTGGCGCCGCAGCCGCAGCCCGATGTGGCGTTCGGGTTGCGGACGGTGAAGTGCGCGCCCATCAGCTCGTCGGTGTAGTCAAGCTGCGACCCGGCCAGCAGGTCCAGGCTCACAGGGTCCACCAGCACCCGGGCGCCCTGCGTTTCCACGACGAAGTCATCCGGCTGCACCGCCTCGTCCAGCTCGAACTTGTACTGGAAGCCGCTGCACCCGCCGGCCAGCACGGCCACGCGGAGCGCCGCCGGGCGGGACTGCACGGCCACGATCTCCGCCACGCGCTCGGCGGCGCGGTCGGACACGGAAAAGCGCTTGATGTCGCTGATGCTGTTCATGAACGAAACATAGCGCGTGCCGTCCTCATATTGAAGATGCCGGTGCGGCATCGGGCGCGCGATCCCTTATAGTCGCGCCATGTCCCACGCCCCCTACGCCGTCCGGCCCGAAACTTCCCGTGGGCGCCTGCATCCGGAACCGGAAAGCCCCGGCCGCAGCCCATGGCAGCGGGACCGCGACCGGGTGATCCACAGCGCCGCCTTCCGCAAGCTGCAGT
>CAXTUO010000653.1:0-2951 GCA_964247175.1 uncultured Acetobacteraceae bacterium
AGCGCCGCGATCCCCGCCGCCTGCGCCGCAAGGCTCACGTTGAACGGGCTGCGCACCCGGTTCAACACGTCAACGACCGCCGGCGGCGCATAGCACCAGCCCAGCCGCAGGCCGCCCAGGCCGAAGATCTTGCTGAAGGTGCGCGTCATCACCGTGTTGTCGCCCGCATCCACCAAACGCGCGCCCGCGTCGAAATCGGGCCGGTCCACGTATTCGGCGTAGGCAGCGTCCAGCACCAGCAGCACATCGGGCGGCAGCCCGGCCCGCAGCCGCCCGACTTCCGCTTGCGGCAGCAGGCTGCCGGTCGGGTTGTTCGGGTTGGCCAGGAACACCAGCCGCGTCGCTGCCGACACCGCCGCCAGCATCGCATCCACGTCGGCCGTCAACTGCCGTTCCGGCGTCTTGATGACCCGGCACCCGGCATAGGCTCCGGCAATCTCATAGACGCTGAACCCGTGGCGGCTCATGATCAGCTCGGTGCCCGGGCTGCCATACGCCAGGCAAAGCTGATAGATCAGGTCATCCGACCCGGCGCCGCAGACGATTTGCGCGGGGTCGAGGCCAAACCGCGCGCCGATGGCGCGGCGCAGCTCCTGCGCGCCACCGTCGGGATAGCGATGCAGTTCGCCTGCCAATGCAGCATAAGCCGCGCGGGCGCCGGGCGGTACGCCGAACGCGCCCTCATTGAACGAAACATTGATCGTGCGGTTCTGCCCGGCCACCTTGCTCTCGCCCCCGACATAAGGCGCGATGCCGAGAATGCCCTCGCGTGGTTGCGGGCCCATCAGGCGCCTCCTCCAACCGGCACGGCATAGGCCCCCAGCACCATAGGCGAGCACCCCGCCTTTCGCAGTGCCGGCAGCCGCGCGTCGTCGTCGCCAATGAACCCGTCAACCTCCGCCAGCGCGCAGGCCGCCGAGGCGTCCGCGCCCGGTCGCACGATTACCGGCCCGGCGCGGAACCCGGCGGCGGCCAGGGCGGCGCCCAACCCTGCACGGTCAGCACCGGCCAACTCCAACCCCAGCAGCGAGCGATCTTGGCCGCTCGGGTCCGGCGCCGCCGCGCTGAGCACCAGGCCTTGCACGGTGGGCGTTCCCTCTGGACGCGGCGACCAGAACGGCAGGCGGGCGACGACATGCACCTGCCGGCCGCCGGGCCGGAGCAGCGCGGTCCACCACGTATCGGGCGGTGCCTCACCCTCCGCTGGCATCGGCAGGACCGCAACGGTCGCGTGCCCGGCGCGCACCTCCTCCAACGCCTCGGCCGGGCTGCGGTGCAGGCGCATCGGGGTCAGCGCGCCGAAATGCTCCCGCGCCAGGGCCAGGTAGGCCGGGTCGCCCCCGGCCTCGCACACGCTGACCACCAAGGGGTGCTGCTGCGCCGTCGTGGTGCCGAGCAGCTCGCGCCAGATCCGCACGATGCCGAACGCCGGCAGCCCGCCGTCATGCCGGGCCAGCAGGCGCCGGATGATCGCGGCCTCCCGCCCCGGCCGCAGCGGCACGGGGCCTTTGACCCGCAGCGCCGCCACCTGCTTCACCACCTCCGCCCGGCGCATCAACGTGTCGTGCAGCGCGTCGTCCAGCCGGTCCAGCTCCGCCCGCAGTGACGCGAGGTCAGGCACCTTGACCGGCGCGGCCGGCTGCGTTTGGGACGGACTGGGCATCACAGTCGCTGAAACTTTCCGGGGTGAGAAAAACAAATAGCGGAAGCGTTACATCCTGCAACCCGCCCATGGCAAGGCCGGGCGTCACATTCACGCAGGGCGAGGTTGCCCGCAAAGTTCATGCGGCTTATGCAGCCCCGATCATGGATCATCTGGACATCCCGTCCCGCGACACCCATCAATCCGCGACCTTTGACGGCCGCTTCATGCTCGACTGCGGCGCGGCGCTGCCGTCCGTCACCGTCGCCTATCGCACCTACGGCACGCTGAACGCCGACCGGTCGAACGCGGTGCTCGTCTGCCACGCGCTGACCGGCGACCAATACCTGGCGGAGCCGCATCCCGGCACCGGCAAGCCCGGCTGGTGGAGCCAAGTCGTGGGGCCGGGCCGTCCGATCGACACCAACCGCTTCTTCGTCATCTGCCCCAACGTGCTGGGCGGCTGCATGGGCAGCACCGGGCCGCGCAGCCCGCGCGACGACGGGCCGGACGCGCCGCCTTGGGGCACCGATTTCCCACCCGTCACCATCCGGGACATGGTGCGCGCGCAGCGTCTGCTGATCGACCGCCTGGGCATTGCCCGCCTGTTCGCGGCGGTGGGCGGGTCAATGGGCGGGATGCAGGTGCTTGAATGGGCCGCGACCTTCCCCGGCCAGGTGTTCGCCGCTGTCCCGGTCGCCACCGCCGCCTTCCATTCCGCGCAGAACATCGCGTTCCATGAGGTCGGGCGCCAGGCCATCTTCGCCGACCCGGATTGGGCGGGCGGCGAGTACTGGCGCCACGGCACCATCCCCGCCCGGGGCCTCGCGGTGGCGCGCATGGCCGCGCACATCACCTATCTCAGCGAGCAGGCGCTGACCCGCAAGTTCGGCCGCCGGCTGCAAACGCCCATCGCCGGCGCATCCACGCTGTTCGGCGACATGTTCGAGGTGGAAAGCTACCTGCGCCACCAGGGCAGCACCTTCGTCAACCGCTTCGACGCCAACAGCTACCTGACCATCACCCGGGCGATGGACTACTTCGACCTCGCGGCCGACCACGACGGCGACCTGGCCCGGGCGTTCCGCGGCACCGCCACCCGGTTCTGCATCGTCAGCTTCGACAGCGACTGGCTGTTCCCCACCGCGCAGTCCCGCGCCATCGCCCGCGCGCTGAACCGCGCCGGCGCCAACGTCAGCTTCGTCGAGATCGCCAGCGACAAGGGCCACGACGCCTTCCTGCTGGACGAGCCGGACTTCCACCGCACCCTGTCCGGCTTCCTGTCCGGCTGCGCCGAGCACGCCGGGCT
>CAXTUO010000654.1:0-2951 GCA_964247175.1 uncultured Acetobacteraceae bacterium
ACCAGGTCGCGCTGGCCGCGCGCCTTGACCCGCAACACGCAGAAGCCGTTCTCGGCGTTGTGGTAGGTCACGCGCTCCACCAGCCCGGACAACGTCTCGGTTGGCGGCGCCCCCCTGTTCCCGACCGCCTGATCCAGGTTCGTGCTTCCTTCCAAATGCGCGACCGCGCATGAACCCTGTGCGCGATTTCAGCCCATGTTCATTGGAGCATAACCTAACAGTGCAGCCGCTTGGGGCAAACAGCCTCGACGCCGCGCATCCATTCTCTCGCCCGGGCGTTGCGCCCCCCATGGCAACACGACCGAAGACGCCGCGCACGCCGGCGCAGCGCAACAAGACCATCTCCGGTCCGGGTGACGCCGCTCCGGCCAAGCCCAAGGCGCGGCGCAGCCCTGCCACCGGGCAACCGGGACCGGAGGGAACCGCCGCCAACCCCGAGACCCATGTTTCCGAGGCAATCAGGGCGTTGAGCGAAAGGGTCGCCGCGGGAACCGACATGCTTGCGGAGCTTCGCGAGGAGGTGCGCGCGATGAGCCGCCGGTTGGACCAGCTTGCGGCCGGACGCGCCCAGCCTGCCGCCACGTCAGAGGCCGACGACTACTCCTTCGGGCGTGACCGCGACCCGGGCGACGCCGTGCCGCCAGGCATCGGCGCAGCCACGCCCACGCCGCTGACCGAGAATGACGAGGCCGTGCTGCACACGCTTGAGGAACTGCCGAAGCGCCCGGGGCGGGGCAAGCGCGGGCCGCGCGCCAAGGCGTAAGACGTGTTACCCGGCGGGGAAGGCGCCTTCAAAGGCGCTTTCGCCGATGGGACGGCGGGCGTTGGGATGCTCACGTGCGCGCACGGCTTCCGGCAAGCGCGCCGGGTCGCCGCGCCGGCCCACGGCGATCATCTGCTCGACCCGGTAGCCGATGGGCACGCCGAGTTCGGCAAAGGCGCGGTTCATATCAAAGCCGACCATGCCGTGCGCCTGGTATCCCATGCGCGTCGCCTGCAGCGCGAAATAGGCCCAGCCGGCGCCCGCGTCATGGCTGTGGCTATGGGACGGCACCTCGCCCTCTTTGCCCGGCACTGTCATGGTCGATTTGGACAGCAATACCAGCAACGCGCCGGCGTCTTTGCACCAGGAACGGTTGCCCTCGACCAGGAACCCTAGGAACTGCTCCCAATGCGGCCCATCCTTGATGGCGTACAGGAAGCGCCAAGGCTGCGAGTTGTAGGAGGACGGCGCCCAGCGGGCAGCCTCCAGCATGGTCATCAAGTCCTCGCGCGGCACGGGCTGGCCGTCATAGGCGCGGGGTGACCAGCGCTCGAGGAACACCGGATCAATGGGATGGTCGGCGGTGCGGCTGTTCGCGGTCAGGGACATGGGTCGCTTTCATGGTTGAGCACGGGGATGGCCATGGGTGGGATGGCCCGATCCGCACGTGCAGCACTTTGCCCTGGCGACGCGCGCCGTCAATAGAACGCCCGCCGCCAAGGGCCGCGCCAACGATCCGCAATCGTCCTTATGCCAACCTTGTTCCGTGGAATGCTGACATAAGAGTGTTCATTTAAATACATTGAGTGAAACAAAAAGACAGCTTTGTTAACGTCTGAACAAAGTGCACGTGGTTGTCATCCTGGGACGTTGGAACAACCCCAACAGATCAAGCTGACCCTCTTGTGACAGCAAGGCGCATGGAGTTGTCTCATCGCTCCTTTTCATTCGAGTTGATGACAGCGATACCTGAAATGAGCGCGTCGCGTTCCCTACTTTACCTTGGCCAAGCCCAGGCCGCCACCGGCCTGATGAGCGCCGTGGCGCGTGGGGATGAATGCGTGAGCCTGCTGTGCGAGCCGGGACTCAGCACGGCCGCGGTGCTGGACGAGGCGGAGAATGAGCTGTCCAGCCACGGCCTCCGCTGCGTCCGCGTGTATGGCCCCGCTTCGGGTGGATTGACCCTGCGGGACCTTGTCGCGCAGATCGTGCCCCGGGCCGACCCGGACGCCCTCACGGACCACGACCTGAAAGCCGGTTTCGTGACGCTGACCGAACCCGGCGAGGGCTATGACCGGGTGGCGCTGCTGGTCACGGAAGCCCACAACCTGCTGCCCTCGGCGATGCGCTACATCCAGCTTGCATGCCAATCCAGCCCGAAGCTGCGCGTCGCGCTGGCCGGCCAGCGCGGCCTGGTTGCGGTCTTGGCGCCCGAGGAGTTCGCTGGCCTGCGCCAACGTATGACCCGCACGCTCGAACTGCCCGGCCCCGTGCGGGACGCGGCGCCGGGGCTGATGTCCGTGCTGACCGGCTTTTGCCGGGACGCCGCCGGGACGCTGGTCAGGCTGGGCGTGGCTGCCGCGTCCGTGCCGCTGACCGCGGCCGTGGGATGGCGTCATGGGCCTGTCCCGTTCGGAGCCGCCCCCTACGCAAACGGCGCAGCATCCTTGCCGGCCCGCCCGGCGGATGAACGGCGCCGCCGTGACACCGTGCTCCACGTCCAATCAGGAAAGGACTTTTCCGATGCCGACCAGATATCCCTGGGCGACGGCTGCCGCACCAAGTAGGCCGGGCTGGCTCGCGGGCATGGCAGCGCTCGCCGCCGCCCTGCTCGGCGCCTGCACCGCCCCGCAGCCGCAGGTGGCCGAGCGTCCGGCAGCCGAGCCGCCATCCGCGGAAGCGCAGCCGTTCGACGCCGCCATGAACACCCTCGCCACCACGCTGGTCGCGCACGCGCAGCTCGACCCATCCGAGCAGCGCGTGCTCATCGTCGATCCGCCGGTTGACCTCCAAACGGTTCGGCATACCGCGGTGACGCGCGACGTGGAACGCCGGATCGTGAACGTCGTGGATCAGCGCTTTCCCAATCTCCACCCCAGTCCCCTGGCCGAGACTTCGTTGGAGCGCCAGCCCGTCGTGGTGCTGAGCTGCATGACGCCCGTGGTGGGGCCAGGTCAGATGCAAGCCG
>CAXTUO010000655.1:0-2951 GCA_964247175.1 uncultured Acetobacteraceae bacterium
CGCCGGGGCCGGACACGTAGGTGCCGATCGCGCCCAGCACCACCGCGGCAACCGCGCTGCCGATGGAGGACCAGCGCGCGTTCCGGCCCAGCCGGACGCCCAGCCCGGCCCGCCCGGCCAGTTGCAGGCTGACCGCCGCGATGGCCGGGCCGATCATGCAGCTTGCGAAGCCGTGCAGGATTTCGGCCCCTATCACCGACAGCCAGGCGGAGGACACGGCGAACAACAGCGCGCTGAGCGCGACCGCGATGCCGCCCAGCGCCACGGCAAGGCGCTTGCTCCGCATCGCATCCACCAGCGCCCCGGCCGGAAGCTGGCTGAGCATCGAGACCACCGTGCCGAGGCTCAGCGCCTCGCCGATGTCGGCCTGCGTCCAGGCCTGCGCGGTGAGATAAACGGCGATAAAGGCGCCGAACCCGGTCTGGCTGCTGGCCACCAGGGCATTCAGCGCATCAAGGCCGCGGGCACTCCGCGCCGTCAGCGCCGGACGCCGCATCTTCAGGCCAAGGGGCACGCCCCATCTCACGGGGGCGGACTCGCGAGCACGACCGGCGCCGCGCCAGGCTTGTACTCGGGCACCGCGCCGATCTGGTCGGCGGGAATCAGCAGGGTGATCTCGCCGTTGGCCGGGTTGAAGCGCAGGCTGCGCCAGGCGGTGGCGATTCGGCGCTGGCCCAGCCCCATGAAGCCGCCCACGTCGATCACCGCGGCGCGGGTCTGCCCATACTCATCGACCAGCACGTCGATGATGCGCCCGCCCGCCTTGCCGGTCTGGTCCAGCACCTGCCGCCCGAGGATCGGCGTCATGATGTTGGGCTCCACGGGCTGCTGCACGACGGGGGCCACGGGAGCCTCCTGCGCCACCGCGGGCGCGGCCGCCAGCAGCAGGAGCGCGGCGATGACTGGTTTCATGGCCTCATCGCCTTCTGCACGTTCGCTTCTCATAACAATTTGGTGAGCGAGGGGTTCGGTTGTCAACAGGAATAGCGGAACCTAGGCTGCGGCTGAGCCAGGAGGTGCAGCGATGGACCATGATGAACGTGCCACGGACCACGCATCCGGCAAGATGCTGGCCGCGGTGCGGGATGGGGTGGGGCTGATCACCTTCAACCAGCCTGAGAAGCGCAACGCCATGTCGGTCGAGATGTGGGACGGCTTGGCCGCCATCCTCGATGCGTGGGAACATGCGCCCGCCGTCCAGGCCGTCGTGCTGGCGGGTGCCGGGGACGAGGCGTTCGTGTCCGGCGCAGACATCAGCCAGTTTGAAAAAAGCCGGAGCAACGCGGACGCGCAGAAGGAGTATGACCGGCTGACAAGCGCCGGGCGGGCCAAGCTCGCCGCGTTCCGCAAGCCGGTGATCGCCCGCATCCAGGGCTTCTGCCTGGGCGGCGGCCTCGGCATCGCGCTGCAGGCGGACATCCGGGTCGCGGCGGAAGGCAGCACGTTCGGCATCCCGGCGGCAAAGCTCGGCATTGCCTACGGGTTCGACATGGTGCGCCGCCTGGTCTCGCTCGTCGGCCCGGCCCATGCCGCCACGCTGCTGTTCAGCGGGGAGCGCATCGGGGCGGCGGAGGCCGCGCGCATTGGCCTGGTGAACCAGGTGGTGGCGCCGGCGGCGCTGGAAGAAACGGTCGCGGCGATCGCACGCGGCATCGCCGCCAACGCGCCGCTGTCGATCACCGGGATGAAGCTGATCCTCCGGCAGGCCACCCTCGATCCCGCGGAGCGCGACATGGACGCGGTGGCGCAGGCCGTCGCGGCCTGCTTCGACAGCGCGGACTACACCGAGGGCCGGACCGCCTTCATGGAGAAGCGCAAGCCGGTGTTCCGGGGCGCGTAGGTTCGAGGCGCTTGGCAGGCTACTTCTCGACGAACGCCTTCTCGATCACGTACTCGCCCGGCGTGCTGCTGCTGCCCTCCCGGAATCCGGCCCCGTCCAGCAGGGCCACCATGTCGGAAAGGAAAGCCGGGCTGCCGCACAGCATCATGCGGTCGCCCGCGGGGCCGATGGGATCGAGGCCCAAGTCGGCGGCCAGCTTGTTCGTTTCCAGCAGGGTCGTGATGCGCCCGCGGTTGCGGAACGGCTCCCGCGTCACTGTGGGGTAGTACAGCAGCTTGTCGCGCACCAGATCGCCCATCAGCTCGTCCTGCGGCAGCCGGGCGACGATCTCCTCGCCATAGGCGAGTTCCGCAACCTCGCGGCAGCCATGCACCAGCACGATGCGCTCGAACCGGTCATACACGTCGGGGTCGCGGATGATGCTGGCGAATGGGGCAAGGCCGGTGCCGGTGCCCAGCAGATACAGCGTGCGGCCCGGCGTCAGGCTGTCCTGCACCAGCGTGCCGACCGCCTTGCGCCCGACCAGCAGCGGGTCGCCGGGCTTCATGTGCTGAAGCCGCGAGGTCAGCGGGCCGTTCGGCGCCTTGATGCTGAAGAACTCAAGCTGCTCGTCGTAATGCGCGCTTGCCATGCTGTAGGCGCGCAGCAGCGGCTTGCCGTCCACCTCCAGCCCGATCATGGTGAACTGGCCGGACAGGAAGCGGAACGCCGGATCGCGCGTCGCGGTGAAGCTGAACAGCGTGTCGGTCCAGTGGCGGACGCCGGTGACGGTTTCGGCAAGCAGGTTGGACATGGGGGTTCCCTGAGCGCGGTCCGGATAAAAGGGCGGCTTGTGCTGCACTGCATATAAGCCGGAGTCCACCCGCTTTCAGCCTCCGCCTGCCATGCGGCTTGGCTGAGCCTCAGCCGATTGCCGGCGCGGGCTGGCAGTGTCCGCCAATTCGGGCCATGAAGCCGCCGCATGAACGCAAAGCCCGCCACCGCCGCGCCCGACTCCACGCGGGAGATCGCGTTCGACCTGCTGTCCGCCGTGCTCGACCGCCGCCGCCCGTTGGAGGAGGCGTTGGACGCCGCCGCCCCGGCCGACTCGCGGGACCGGGCGGCGGCGCAT
>CAXTUO010000656.1:0-1065 GCA_964247175.1 uncultured Acetobacteraceae bacterium
TGCGGCGCCGGCTGCTCCGCCAACCACGAGAACGCCGAGATCTTCTCGCCACCCTACCTGTTCAACCCCAACGGCTCGCCGGCGGTGCGCCCCGCCATCAAGACGGCCCCAGCCACGGCGCTGCTTGGATCGACCATCTCCGTGACGGCCGACACCGCCAAGCTGAAATTCGAGGTGCTGCGGGTTTCGGCCACCACCCACACCGTGAACAACGACCAGCGGCGCATCCCGCTTGCGGTGACGGCGAGCGTGGCCACCACCTACCGGCTCAAGGTCCCGAGCGACCCGGGCGTGACCCCGCCGGGCTACTACATGCTGTTCGGGATCAACGCCCAGGGCACGCCGAGCGTCGCCAAAATCGTCAAGCTCGGCTGGTGACCGCGCGCCATGTCCCAGTTCCACCCAAGCCGGGCGCTGAGCCGGGCGGCATGGATGTGTCTCGGCGCGATGCTGGGCGTGCTGGCCCTGTCGGGCCTCGTGCGGGCGGAGGCGGTTCCTGCCTCTGCGCTCACGGACGCCTCGGCCGCGACGGGGCGCCGCATGTTCTACGGCGACGCTTCCTTGCAGGGCGCGATCGTGGGCCATCCCGAGGCGCTGCCCCCGCGGCTCACCGCTTGCGCCAACTGCCATGAGGGCGCGGCAGGCATTGCGGCCGCGTCCTTCGGGCCTCAGCTGGACGGGACGCGCCTCACGGAGATGCGCGGGCGCCGGGGCGGTCCGCCGTCCGCCTTCTCGTCCACGAGCTTCTGCCGGCTGCTCCGCACCGGGGTTGACCCGGCGTCCATCCTGATCACCCGGCAGATGCCGCGCTACACCCTTGACGACAACCAGTGCCTCGGCCTGTGGCACTACCTTACGGAGACGAGCGATGTCGGCAGCAACTAGCATGGGCGGGACGTCCGGGCGCCTCGGCGCGGCGCGACCGGTCCGCCGGCGCTCGGTGTTGGCCGGGCTGGCCGCCGGCCTCGCCCTTTGCGCCGTGCCGGCGTTCGCGCATGGCAACCTCGGCCCGGTGAAGCCGCCGCTCGGGGTGCCCGACATCGAGGTCGTCACGAGCGACGGGTT
>CAXTUO010000656.1:1075-2949 GCA_964247175.1 uncultured Acetobacteraceae bacterium
GTGCCTCGGACTGTGGCACTACCTCACGGAGTCCAGCCATGTCGGCAGCAACTAGGTTGGGCGGGGCGGTCCGCCGCCGCTCGGTGGTGGCCGGCCTGGCGGCCACCTTCGCGGTCCGCGCCGTGCCGGCATTCGCGCATGGCAACATCGGCCCGGTCAAGCCGCCGCTCGGGGTGCCCGACATCGAGATCGTCACGAGCGACGGGTTCCGCGGCCCGCTGCGCGAGCGGCTGCTCGGGCGCGTCACGGCGATCCAGCTCATGTTCACTCAATGCAAGTCGATTTGCCCGATCGAGGCTGCAACGTTCGCCCGGACGCAAGAGGCCCTGGCGGGCACCGCGTCCGACGGCATCCAGCTCCTGTCCTTGAGCATCGACCCGCTCACCGACACGCCGGAGGTGCTGAAGGCCTGGCTGGACGGGTTGGAGGCCGGGGCCGGGTGGACCGCCGCGGCGCCCGTCAAGGCCGACCTGGCCCGCGCCCGGGCGTTCTTCGACGCGACATCAGACTTCGGCGAGGACCATTCCACGGCGATGAGCCTGATGGACCGCGCCGGCATGCTGAGGTGGCGAACCCCGGAACTGCCGGCAGCGGAGGAGGTTGCGCGGTTGCTCGGTCATCTGCGGAGCGAGCGCCAGGAGATCGCGGCGGCCGCGACGAGCAACCGTTAGCCATCCCCCGCCTGGGCGGCCCGGCTCACGCGGCGGGCGCGCGTCGGATGATGGCGCCCGCGTCGCCGCGCAGGACCTCGTGGGCGGTGGCGTCGCCGTCGCGCCAGAAGCGGATGTCGAAGCTGTGCCGCCCCATGCGCAAGCCCAGCAGGGTCAGGTCCGGCAGCCACGGCGGCAGCGCCGGGTCGATGTGGAGCCGGTCCTGCGGCGCGTCCGGCTCCAGGCCCAGCATGGCGCGCAGCGTCATGAACACCGACCCGGCCGCCCAGGCCTGCGGCACGTTGGCGCCGACATACTGGACCGGGAAGCCGAACGGGGTGCGGGCCAGCCCGGCGTACAGTTCCGGCATCTGGTTCATGTTGAAGTGGCTCGCCGCCTCGCTCAGGTCGCGTGCGATGCGCGCGGCCTCTTGCACGAAGCCGTAGCGGCGGAAGCCGAGCGCGATGATGGCGTTGTCGTGCGGCCACACCGAGCCGTTCTGGTAGGAGTACGGGTTAAAGGACGCATGGTCCGCTGAAAGTGTTCGGATGCCCCAGCCCGACCACATGTCCGGCGCCAGGAGCCGCCGCACCACGCGGGCGGCGCGGTCCGGGCGGACGATGCCGGACCACAGGCAATGGCCGACGTTGGAGGCGACGCTCAGCACGGGGCGCTTCTCCCCGTCCAGGCAGTAGGCGTAGAACCCGCCCGCCTCGTCCCAGAACACGTTGTTAAACTGTTCTTGCAGGCGCGCGGCCTTGGCGCGCAGCTCGCCGCCGCGGTCCGGCTGGTCCAGCGCGTCGAACAGCTCCGCCATCCGCATCCAGGCATCGAACACGTAGCCCTGCAGCTCGCACAGCGCCTTGGGTCCCTTGACCAGCGTGCCGTCCCCATAGGGCACGCTGTCGCCCGCGTCCTTCCAGGCCATGTTCTCGTAACCCACGGGGGACCGGGTCTGGTATTCCTGGAACCCGTCCCCGTCCCGGTCGCCCCAGTCGTCGATCCAGCGGAGGCACCCCTCCGCCACCGGCAGCAGCCGGCGCACCTGGTCGAGGTCGCCGGTCCATCGCCAGGCCTCATGCAGGGTGATGAGGTACAGCGGCGTCGCGTCCGCGGTGCCGTAATACGGCGTGTGCGGGATCAGCTTGAAATGGGCCAGCTCGCCGAACCGCATCTCGTGCAGGATGCGGCCCGGCTCCGCGTCGCGGTAGTCGTCGCGCTCGG
>CAXTUO010000657.1:0-2945 GCA_964247175.1 uncultured Acetobacteraceae bacterium
CCTGGGCGGCGCCATCACCGACGTGCCGGGCGTGCGGGTCGGCCACTTCACCGACACGCGGCGCCCGACCGGGTGCACCGTGGTCCTGACGGAAGCGGGCGCCGTCGGCGGCGTGGACGTGCGAGGTGCTGCGCCCGGCACGCGGGAAACGGACCTGCTCGATCCTTCCAACCTCGTGGAGCGCGTCCACGCCGTCCTGCTCACCGGCGGCAGCGCCTTTGGCCTCGACGCCGCGTCGGGGGTCATGCGCTGGCTGGAGGAGCACAAGTTCGGCTTCCCGGCCGGCCCGGCGCTGGTGCCCATCGTGCCGGCCGCGGTGCTGTTCGACCTCGGCGTCGGCGATCCCCGCATCCGTCCGGACGCGGCGGCGGGCTATGCCGCCTGCGAGGCCGCGAGCGCCGATGCCCCGGCGGAAGGCTCGACCGGCGCCGGGGCCGGCGCCACGGTCGGCAAGCTGTTCGGCATGGAGCGCGCGACGAAGGGCGGCATCGGCACGGCCTCCGCCCGGATCGGCCGCGTGACCGTCGGCGCGGTCGTCGCGGTGAACGCGGTGGGCGACGTGATCGACCCGGCCTCCGGCGCGGTCGTCGCCGGCACCCGCACGGAGGACGGGCGGCGTGGCCCCGGCGCGGTCGCGGCGATCCTGCGCGGCGAGCTGCCGCCCGCGCTGCAGGCCGGCATGGCGACCACCATCGGGGTGGTGGCGACCGATGCCGTCTTGACCAAGGCGCAGGCCCGCAAGCTCGCGCAGCAAGCGCATGACGGCCTGGCCCGCACCATTGAGCCGTCGCACACCATGTGGGACGGCGACACCCTGTTCGCGCTCGGCACGGGGCAGAGCGGGCTGCCGGGCAACATGTTGACGCTGGGCGTGATGGCGGCCCGGGTCACGGCATCGGCCGTGCTGCGCGCCGTGCTGGCGGCCAAGGGCATTGCCGGACCTGGCCTGCCCAGCGTGCCGGCGGCGTCGGAGCTGGGCTGACCCGGCAGCCCCTGCTCCTCACGCCCGGTTGGAGCCAATCAGGTCACAGCGGCTCCCGCACCCTCTCCGGATGCCGCAGCACCGAATGGCGGTGGCCGTATGCGAAATACAGCGCCAGGCCGGCCGCCATCCAGATGATCAGGCGCAGCCAGGTGAACAGCGGCAGCCCGCTCATCAGCAGCAGGCAGAACAGGATGCCGCCGATCGGCACGACGGGCACGCCGGGCACGCGGAACGGCCGGTAGGTGCGGGCGGCGCTGCGCCGCAAGTAGATCACCGCGCCGCACACCAGGACAAAGGCGAACAACGTGCCGATGCTGACCATCTCGCCCAGCACGTCGATCGGGACGAGGGCGGCGACGGCGGCCACGATCACGCCGATCAGGAGCTGGCTGCGGTACGGGGTGTTGAGCCGGGGGTGCAGGTGGGCGAACAAGCGGGGCAGCAGCCCGTCCTGCGACATCGTGAGGAAGATCCGGCTCTGGCCGTAGAGCAGCACCAGGATCACGGTGGTCAGCCCGCTGAGCGCGCCGATCTTGATCAGGATGGAGAACCAGGTGAGGCCGATCACGTCCACCCCCTTGGCGATCGGGTCGGACACGTTGAGCTGGTCATACGGGACCAGGCCGGTCAGCACCGCGGCCACCGCGATGTAGAGCACGGTGCAGATCACGAGCGACCCCAGGATGCCGATGGGCATGTCGCGCTGCGGCCTTTCCGCTTCCTGCGCCGCGGTGGACACCGCATCGAAGCCGATAAAGGCGAAGAACACGACGGCGGAGCCGCGCAGGATGCCGCTCAGCCCGTAATGGCCGAATTCGCCGGTGCTTGGGGGGATGAAGGGGTGCCAGTGCGCCGGGTTCACGAAGAACGCGCCCAGGGCGATGAACGCCACCACGACGGTCAGCTTCACCGCGACCATGATGTTGTTGAGCCGCGCCGACTCCTTGGTGCCCATGATGAGCAGGGCGGTGATCGCGGCGATGATCAGCGCCGCCGGCAGGTTGATGACCGCCGTGGCGGTGCTGCCGTCTGCCAGCGTCACCGCCGTGCCCGGCGCCGCGGCAAAGGTCGGCGGGACCGTGATGCCGACATCGCGCAGGATGCTGGACACGTAGCCGGACCAGCCGACCGCGACGGTTGCCGCGCCCATGGCGTATTCCAGCACCAGGTCCCAGCCGATCATCCAGGCGAAGATCTCGCCCAGGGTGGCGTAGGTGTAGGTGTAGCTGCTGCCGCTCACCGGCAGCATGGCGGCCAGCTCGGCATAGCACAGCCCGACGAAGCCGCAGACGATGCCGCCCAGCACGAAGGACAGCATGATGCTCGGCCCGGCATACCGTGCCGCCGCCGTGCCGGTGAGCACGAAAATGCCCGCGCCGATGATGGCGCCGATGCCCATGGCCGTGATGCTGAACGGGCCGAGCGTCTTGGACATCTTTTGGCCGTCTGCTTCGCCGCTTTTTACGATGTCGTCCACGGATTTCCGTGTCATCAGGCCTTGGTCCGCCATGATCTGCCCTTCCAATCGGCATGTGTGCAATCGCGCCGCACCCCCTCTTGCCGCGCCGGGCCGTTCGCACAGGAATGCGGCACCTGTGTTACAGTGCGTGAAGTTTGGCAGCAGGCAAAGCTGATTGTGCAGCTTCTCTATCCGCAACTTATAGTTATTCTGTTCTTGTATTGAACAAGGTTTGGCGAGTCTGCGTCGTGGACTAGCCATGGCGTCGAGGCCGGCGCGGCATAGGGATCGGCAACGTTTACACCGGCCGCGCGTCTCATCATTCTGTGCCGGCGCCGCGCCGGCGCTCGCCACGGAGAGGCCCCATGAAAGCCAACAGCGTCCTCGACACCATCGGCAGCACGCCGCACATCCGGGTGTCCCGGCTGTTCCCGGACGCCGAGGTCTGGATCAAGTCGGAGCGCGCCAACCCCGCCGGCTCCATCAAGGACCGCGTCGCGC
>CAXTUO010000658.1:0-1998 GCA_964247175.1 uncultured Acetobacteraceae bacterium
ACGAGCAAGCGAAGGGGACGTGTCATGAGGATGAGAATGGCCTTGGTTGGAGGAGTCGCCGCCTTGGAGCGCCGTGGCATGCACCATGCCGCGGCACCTCGTCCGAGGTGGGGCGGATTGCACGAAGGGCAAACGCTTTGTCCGCAACCCTCCTCTTGCCCGCGGGGTTTACCCCGGCATGAGGTCGCCCGGCCAAGCCTTGCCCCGCAGGTTCTTCGACCGGCCCGTGCCCGACGTCGCCCGCGACCTGATCGGGGCGACGCTGCTGGTCGATGGCGTGGGCGGGACCGTGGTCGAGACCGAGGCCTACGCCCGGGACGATCCCGCCTCGCACAGCTTCGTGGGCCGGACCCCGCGCAATGCGTCCATGTTCGGGCCGGCCGGCCATGCCTATGTTTATCGCTCGTATGGCATCCACTGGTGCTTGAACGCCGTGTGCGACGCCGAGGCCCCGGGCAGCGCCGTCCTCATCAGGGCGCTGGAGCCGACGGCGGGCATCGAGCTGATGAGGACGCGCCGGGGCACCGCGGAGCTGCGGTTGCTTTGCAGCGGCCCCGGGCGCCTGTGCCAGGCCTTGGGCGTGACCGGGGCGCTCGACGGCCTGCCGCTGGACGCGCCGCCTTTCGTGTTCATGGGCCGGTTGGGGCTGCCGCGGATCGCGGAAGGGCGCCGCATCGGCATCACGCAGGCGGCTGAAACGCCTTGGCGCTTCTGCTTGTCCGGCTCCCGGTTCCTGAGCCGGCCGCCCCGCGGGTGATGCCCGTGCTCAGCCGGTCCTGGCCGCAGCGCCTGGCCATGACGTCCGTCTTCGTCGCCAACGGCTTCGCCTTCGGCGCCTGGGCCGGCAACCTTCCCCGCCTGCGCGAGCAGGCCGGCCTGGACGATGCCTCGCTCGGCGTCCTCCTGCTCTGCGGCAGCGTCGGCTCGCTGCTGGCCATGCAGGCCGTGGGCAGGGTTGCCGGACGCATCGGCACGGCGCGCGTCTCGTGGCTTTCGGCGGTTTTGCTCGTTGCCGTGCTGCCGCTTCCCGCGCTCCTCCCCGGCGGTCCGCTGCTGCTCGCATCCGGGCTGCTTCTCGGCGCCGTGCTTGGGAGCTTGGACGTTGCCATGAACGCGCATGCGGCGAAGGTCGAGCGCGGCTGGGGCGCGGCCGTCATGTCGTCCTTCCATGCCGGGTGGAGCTTGGGGGAGCTGGCCGGGGCCGCGGCGGCCGGGCTGCTGGCGGGCGCCGGGGCCAGCTTGCCCCTGGCCCTTGCGGGGTCCGGCCTCGCGAGCGCCCTTTGCGGCTTCGCGGCGTTCTTCATGCCGGACGTGCCGTGCCGCTCGCCGGGGCAGGCCGGGTTCGCCTGGCCCAGCCGCGCGATGCTGCGGCTTTGCGCCATCGCCGCCATAAGCTTCGCCATCGAAGGGAGCGCGGCCGACTGGTCCGGCGTTTACCTGCGCACGGAGCTCGGGGCTTCAGCCGCGCTCGCGTCGGTGGGCCTCGCGGCCTTTGCAACGGCCATGGTGGCCGGCCGCCTGTGCGGCGACCTGGCCGTGCGCCGGCTCGGTCCGGTGCGGGTCGTGCGGTGGGGCAGCGCGGTGGCCGGCCTCGGCTTGCTGGGGGCCGCGGCTTCGCCAAACGCCATGGCCGCGGCTGCCGGCTTCGCGCTGGTCGGGATCGGGGTCGCCAACATCATCCCCGTGCTGTTCAGCGCTGCCGGCCGCAACGGCCCCGCCGGGGTGGCGATGGTCGCGACGGCGGGCTACGGCGCGTTGATGGGCGTGCCGCCCTCCATCGGGCTTGTGTCCCACGCCTTGGGACTGCGGGCGGCGTTGCTCCTGCTGGTGGCCGTCGCGGGCGTGATCGTGCTGCTCGTGCGCCGCAGCAGGGCGCTCGCTTCCTGAGTGTCCATGCGGGATCATTTGCTGGCTTGGCACGGCCTAGAGCGCCAAGGTGCTGCGCGATTGCGGAGTCGAGGCCCGGAATGGCCCGGCGCGCGGCAAACGGGCAGATAG
>CAXTUO010000658.1:2008-2944 GCA_964247175.1 uncultured Acetobacteraceae bacterium
GGGCCGGCACCCCGCCTGGCATCACGCAGCCGGCGGAAGATCGCCGGCCCTTGCGCCGACATCCCCCAACGGGCAAGGACTTGCAGCCGCACCATGGACGACACCGCCGCCCCCGCCACGGACCCTGGCACCCTGTCGCGCACGGCGACGCTCGCGAAGCGCATGCTCGCCCTTGCGCGCGCCGGGCGGGACCTGCCGGCCACCCCTGCCGACCTGGACACGGCGGCGGGCGTCCTGCTCCGGTCCGGTCCGGCGGACACGGCCTTGCGGGACGAGCAGCTCCTCCATGCCCTGCGCGACGCCGCCTGCGCCCGCTTGTCCGCCACCGCCCGGCGCGACCTGAACGCCGCGTTCGCCCAGGCCTCGGGGGAGCTGGAAGCGCTGACCGGCCGGACGCCCACCCTTCCGGCCATCCCCGTGCTCGCCGGCCTGGTCGCCCGTGCCGCAGGTCTGGCGCCATCCGCGGCGGAGGCGTTCGCACAGCGGCTGGTGGCCGCAGAACAGGACCGCCGCGCCGCCGCCCGCGCCGCCCGCGACCGCGCCCGGACCCTGCACGATGCCGAGCGGCGCCGCCTGCGGGAATGGGAAAGCGAGCTGGTGGGCGCCGACGCCCTTCCGGCGCTGCTCGGCGCGTCGCGCCCGCAGGTTGACCGCTGGATCGCGGACGGCCTGATCCCCGTTGCGCGCAGCACGCCGGTGCGCGGCGGACCGGCGCGCGGCGGCGGGCGCCGGGCCGAGGAGCTGGAGTTCCACCCGGACCAGATCGCGGCGCTGCGGCCGGAGGCGGCACGCTGGAAGGCGCGCGGCGTCGGCGTGGGCGAACCGGCGGAAGCCCGGCCACGGGTGCCCAACGGCGCCATCGCGCGGCGCGCCGGGCTGGACCGCTAAGCCGCGCACTTCGTCCATGCCCGCAGCCTGGCCCGGCGGATCACCGTT
>CAXTUO010000659.1:0-2930 GCA_964247175.1 uncultured Acetobacteraceae bacterium
GGTCGGCGGTGCCGGGTTCGCCGAGCGGGCTGGCCGGGTGGCCGTCCCGCAGGGCTTGCAGGCTGTCGCCCGGGGCGCTTTCGGCCGGGCCGTAATCCAGGAACAGCGCCGCGCCGCCGTCACGGGCTACCCGGCGCGCGACGTGCTCGGCCGTGGCGCGGGCCGGCTCGCACAACTCTCTGACGGCACCCTCCGCGGCACAGGCGGCATCCAGGTCCGGCATCGCCGCGGGCTGCTCCGCGAACGCACCGCCGTCCACGAAGCGTTCGGTCCAGCCGGCGCCGCGCCGGACGAACTGCCGAATGGGCAGGGCGTCCAGGAACTCGTTGGCCAGCAGGATCAGCGGCCCCGGCGGCACGTCCGCCAGCGCGTCGTGCCACCCGGCCTCCGGCACCCGCGCCGCCTGCTGGGCGCGCAGCCTGGGCGATGTCTCAATCAGATGAACCCGCAGCGCCGCCCGGAAAGGGGCTGCCACGCCGGCTACGGCGCGCAGCGCGTCGGCCATCAGCGTGCCGCGGCCGGGCCCGCACTCCGCGAACAGCACGGGGTCGGGCCGGCACATCGCGTCCCAGGTGACAGCCGCCCAAAGCCCCAGCACCTCGCCGAACACCTGGGTGATCTCGGGCGAGGTGGTGAAATCGGCGTAGGGGTCGCGCTCCGCGTAGTAAGCGGCGTTGGCGCGCGCCATGAAGGCGTCCAGCCGCTCCACTTCAGCCGCGCTGCATCAGCCCGGCTGCCCGGGGCTGGGCACGGGCGATCAGCCAGGCGCCGGCCGCAATCATCGGCAGCGACAGCAGCTGCCCCATCGTCGCGCCGGCGAACAGGAAACCCAGGAAGGCATCGGGCTGGCGGAAGAACTCGCCGATGATGCGCGCGGTGCCGTAGCCGACGAGGAACACGCCGGTGAGCGTGCCGAACCGGGCGCGGACCGCTGGGCTGCGGCACAGCAGCGACAACGCGAGCAGCAGGACCACGCCCTCCATCGACGCCTGGTAAAGCTGGCTTGGGTGCCGCGGCTCCGGCCCGGCGACCGGGAACACCATCGCCCAGGGCAGCCAATCCGGCGCGACCCGGCCCCACAGCTCGCCGTTGATGAAGTTGGCGATGCGGCCCAGCCCAAGCCCGATGGGCACCACCACGGCGAGCCGGTCGGCGAACCCCAGCAGCGGGATGCGATGGCGCCGGCAATACAGCACCAGGGCCACGATGACCCCCAGCGTGCCGCCATGGAAGCTCATGCCCCCCTGCCACACGGCCAGCGCGCCGAGCGGGTTCTGCAGGTAGTGCCACGGCTGGTAAAACAGCACGTAGCCGAGCCGCCCGCCGAGCACGACGCCGAGCGTGGCCCAGGTCAGGAAGTCATCAGTCTGCTCCTCCGTCGCGACCGGCGGCGATAGCCGCACCAGGCGACGCATGATCCGCCAGCCCAGCAGGAGGCTGCCGATATAGGCCAGCGCATACCAGCGTATGGCGAGCGGCCCGACCTGGATGAGCACCGGGTCGAAGCCGGGAAACATCAGGACAGGGATCATGCGTGGCGCTCCGGCGTTTCGAGGTACTCCTGCACGTAGCGGCGCACGCCTTCCTCCAACGGGGTGAACTGGCCCGCATAGCCCGCGGCGCGCAGCCGGTCCATGCGGGCCTCGGTGAAGGACTGGTACTGGCCGTGCAGCGCGCGGGGCATGTCGATGAATTCCACGGTTCGCGGCCGCCCCGCCGCGTCGCACACGGCATGGGCCAGGTCGAGGTAGCTGCGCGCCGTCCCGGTGCCGAGATTGAACAACCCGCTCACCGCCGGCCGGTCCAGCAGCCACAGCATCACGTCCACCACGTCGCCCACCCAGATGAAGTCCCGCCGCTGCGCCCCGTCCGCCAGCCCGGCCCGGTCCGAGCGGAACAGGCGGGCCGGCTGCCCGGCGGAAACCTCGTCATGCTTCACCTTCACGACGGAGATCATCTTGCCTTTGTGATACTCGTTCGGGCCGTACACGTTGAAGAACTTCAGCCCGGCCCATTGCGGCGGCGCGGCCTCCCCCGCCGCCAACGCGGCCGCCACGCGCAGGTCGAAGGCGTGCTTGGTCCAGCCGTAAAGGTTGAGCGGGCGGAGGCTCCGGAGCAGCGCCGGGTCGTCGTCGAAGCCGGCCGCGCCGTCGCCATAGGTGCTGGCAGACGACGCATACACGAATCGGGCGCGGTTCGCGGCGCACCACTGCCAAAGCCGCCAGGACAGCGAAACGTTCGTCTCCCACGCCAGGTCGCCGTCCGTCGCCGTCGTTTCGCTGGTGGCGCCGAGGTGGAACACGGCCTCAACCGGCGGCCGAGTCGCCAGGAACGCATCCAGCGCGTCGGGCCGGATGATCTCCGCGGGTGGGTGGTTGGCCAGGTTGCGCCACTTGCCGTCGTCGCCGAGCCGGTCAACCACCACGGCCTCGGCGCCGCGCCGCGCCAAGGCGGCGTGCAGGTTGGAGCCAATAAAGCCGGCGCCGCCGGTCACAAGGATCATCGCCGAGCGTTATAGGCATCCGGAACGGGCTGACATAGCCCCTCGGCCCGTGCATGTATCGTCCCGGCGCAAACGCGGAGCGTTTCGCCGAGCAACGGAGGTGAAGCGCCATGACCGAACGACCTAAGTTCTTTGATGACCTGGCCGGCGTGGCCGGTGGCGCGTTCTCCGCCTTGGCAGGCATCCGCGAGGAAGCGGAGAGCATGGTGCGCGCCCGCGTGGAAGAAGCGATCCGCAAGCTGGACCTGGTCCGGCGGGAGGACCTGGACGCGGTGCAGGAGATGGCCGCCAACGCCCGCGCCGGGCAGGAAACCGCCGAAGCCCGCTTGGCGGCGCTGGAAGCCCGGCTGTCCGCGCTTGAGGCGGCGGGGCCTGGCGGCGCGTCGAAGGTGGACTCCGGCACGATGCCGCCGGGTTCAAAGGCGCC
>CAXTUO010000660.1:0-2922 GCA_964247175.1 uncultured Acetobacteraceae bacterium
TGCGCCTCCACGGCGTCCCGCGCTTCCAGCAGCAGGAGCTGGAATGCCATGTGGAAGCCCCGGCTTTCCCGCGGCAGCCCTTCGGACAGCGACAGCACGCGGGTCGCCGGGTCGTATCGCCGCAGCGCCCCGTCCAGCGGCCCCACCCGCACCGACACGCCATGCACCCGGCGCAGGCGGTCGGCGATGGCGTGGTTCAGCTCGGCAGGTTCGGGCGGCAGCGTGTCGCCGATGCGCTCCGCCGCCGCCTCCATGCTGGGGAAGTAGTTGGAGCGGTCGTGGAAGGCGTCCCGCGTTTCCTCGTGCGGCAGCAGCAGCCGGCGGCCGGACGGGAGCGCGATGCCGCTCGCGTCCTCGCGCGCCACGCGCCAGGCGCGATACAGGGCCAGCACGGCGCGGCCCGCGGCGGGACTGGCGGCGGCCAGGCCCTCGATGTCCGCGTCCGACACCGCCTGGTCCAGCGCCGGGTCGGCGAACACCTCCCGCAGGCCGGCCTCCAACTGGCGCTCCTCCCTGCCGGACAGGGCGGCCAGGTCCACGCGCAGGGACTCCGTCAGCTTGATGAGCAGGCTGGCGGTGACGGCGCGCTGCTCGTGCTCGATCAGGTTCAGGTAGCTGGCGCTGATGCCCAGCCGGGCCGCGAGGGCCTGCTGGGTCAGGGATTGCTCCTGCCGCAAGCGGCGGACGGTGCGGCCGATCAGGGGTGCAGCCATTTACAACCTTTACTGATTTACACGAGGTTTGAACAATCCAACAACTAGCTTGCCGCGTGAGCAGCATTTTCCCTCTTCCTCTTCGCACCTGCAATGTCAATCTTTGACGGGTCAGACCAGACCACGAAGGATACCTGTTGATGAGCCAGCCCACCTACTCCCCTGACGGCATGTCCTCCGGCGGCCAGCCCGAGCGCTTCCAGGGCATACGCCGCGACTACACCGACGCCGACGTGGCCCGGTTGTCCGGCAGCTTCCGCATACGCCACACCTTGGCCGAGATGGGCGCGCAGCGCTTGTGGCACCTGCTGAAGACCGAGCCTTACGTGAACACGCTGGGCGCGCTGACCGGCAACCAGGCGATGCAGCAGGTGAAGGCCGGGCTGAAGGCGATCTACCTGTCGGGCTGGCAGGTGGCGGCGGACGCCAACACTTCGCTCGACATGTATCCGGACCAGTCGCTTTATGCCGTGAACTCGGTGCCGCAGGTCGTGAAGCGCATCAACAACGCGCTGCGCCGCTGCGACCAGATCGCGCAAATGGAAGGCGACCACGGCATCCACTGGATGGCGCCGATCATCGCCGACGCGGAGGCCGGGTTCGGCGGGGCGCTGAACGCCTTCGAGCTGATGCGCGCCATGATCGAGGCGGGCGCGGCGGGCGTCCACTTCGAGGACCAGTTGGCCAGCGAGAAGAAGTGCGGCCACCTGGGCGGCAAGGTGCTGATCCCGATCAGCCAGCACATCCGCACCCTGAACGCCGCCCGCCTCGCGGCCGACGTGGAGGGCGTGCCGACGGTGCTGCTGTGCCGCACCGACGCGCACTCCGCGCAACTGCTGACGGCCGACGTGGACGAGCGCGACCGCCCGTTCCTCACGGGCGCACGGACGCCCGAGGGCTTCCACCGCATCAAGCCCGGCGTCGGCGTCGATTACGCCATCGCCCGCGGCCTGGCTTTCGCGCCCTATGCCGACCTGCTGTGGTGGGAAACCAGCGAGCCGAACTTGGAGGAAGCGCAGCGGTTCGCCGACGCGATCCATGCGCAGTTCCCGGGCAAGATGCTGGCCTACAACTGCTCGCCCTCTTTCAATTGGCAGAAGAAGCTGGCGGCGGAGGACATCGCCACCTTCCAGCAGCGGATCGGCGCGATGGGCTACAAGTTCCAGTTCGTGACGCTGGCCGGGTTCCACAGCCTGAACCTGTCCATGTTCAAGCTGGCCCGCGGCTACAAGGAGCGCGGCATGGCGGCGTACTCGGAGCTGCAGCAGGCGGAGTTCGCCTCGGAGGCCGAGGGCTACACCGCGACCCGGCACCAGCGCGAGGTCGGCACCGGCTGGTTCGATGCCGTGGCCGTCACCGCGTCAGGCGGCAAGTCCAGCACGACCGCCATGGCCGGCAGCACGGAAACGGCGCAGTTCCAAAACGGCGCGCCGGCGCCGGAGGTGGACGACGAGCCGATGCAGGGGAGCGGCGCGGCGGCGCACCACGACCACGACGACGGTTTGGTGCATAGCCACGCCTGGGCGGTGTCCTCGCCCGACCGCTGATCCCCGGCTCCTACCGCGGGCTTGCGGCCTGCGGCAGGGTTGAAATACGACGCAACGCCCTGCGACCCCGTCATGCCCCGGCATGGCGGGGTTTGCGCTTGGCTGCTTCGAACTCGCCTGATCTCGGCGACTTCGCCCGGAGTTTCCGAAGCGAGTAATACCAAACGCCCTATGTCATAGCCGTTTTGACCCAAGATCGTGCTGCGATGGATCGGATGCGGTCTGGCATGGCCGTGAGGGCGTTCCAGGCGGTGCAGCAGGCAGTCACGATGGCGTCGTAGTTGGCGAACATGCGGTTGGAAAGCTGGTTCTGCCGGAGGCATTGCCGCACGTTTTCCTGCGGGTTCAGCTCCGGTGAATACGGCGGCAAGCGGAGCAGGCTGACGTTGCCGGGCACCTGCAGCCGCCCACCTGTTTGGTGCCAGCCTGTGGACTGACAGAGAAGTCTGGAATTGTCATACCCTTAAACCGTTGATTTTTCCACGTCTAATTGACACACAATCCAGAACGCCTTGACGTGAACGATGGAATCAACGGCTTCCGCGTGACATTGCGAGTAGATTCTATGACATGGGCGGTGGAGGCAGTGACAATGCTGCTGGAACGCCCCGTTCACTCGGTCGACCTCCGGCAGCTTTCGCCCTGAGCCGATACTCCATTAG
>CAXTUO010000661.1:0-2921 GCA_964247175.1 uncultured Acetobacteraceae bacterium
CCCGGTCGGCGGTGCCGTCGCGGAACATGACATGCATGGCCGCGCAGGCCAGCGCACCGTCGGTGCCGGGGCGCGGCGCCAGATGCAGGTCGGCGTTGGCGGCGCTAGGCGTGCGATAGGGATCGACGACAACGAACTTCGCCCCTCGCTCCTTTCGGGCGCGGCTCACGTGGGTCATCACGTTGACCTGGGTGGAGACGGGGTTGCCGCCCCACATGACGATCAGGTCGGCCTCCGCCATTTCCCGCGGGTCCGGCCCGCCGTAGCGGCCGACGCCGGCGATCCAGCCGCTTTCGCTCGCCGTCGAGCAGATGGTGTTGTGCTGCTGCGAATAGCCCATGACGTGGCGCAGCCGGTTGATGCCGTCCCGCTGCACCAGGCCCATGGTGCCGGCGAAGTAGTAGGGCCACACCGCTTCCGGCCCGTGCCGCGCCGCCGCGTCGATCAGCGCCCCGGCGACGCGGTCCAGCGCTTCCTCCCAGCCGGCCTCACGGAACGCGCCGCTTCCTTTCGCGCCGGTGCGGATCAGCGGGCGGAGCAGGCGGCCCGGGTGGTGCACCCGCTCGGCGTAGCGCGAAACCTTCGCGCAGATCACCCCGGCGGTGTACGTGTTGTCCGCGGCGCCCCGCACCGCGCCGATGCGGGTGCGGTCCAGCACCTCCACCTCCAGCGCGCAGGTGCTGGGGCAGTCATGCGGGCAAACGGTGCTGCGGAAT
This sequence comes from uncultured Acetobacteraceae bacterium, assembly GCA_964247175.1. Classification (GTDB taxonomy): domain Bacteria; phylum Pseudomonadota; class Alphaproteobacteria; order Acetobacterales; family Acetobacteraceae; genus CAHJXG01. The sequence goes on from CAXTUO010000661.1 coordinate 717, forward strand.
GGGCCGGCCATGCGCGTTCCTTCGGCGGGTCGCCCGGGCGCCGGCCCGGACCTGTTGCTCCTTTACGGTGCCCGGGGTGGGGATGGGAAGCGGCGCGGTGCTGCGTGCTTCAGGCAGGGCCGAGCCGAAGCAGCCGGTCGGCGTTGCCGTGCGCGATCTTGGCCAGGTCGGCCGGGGAAACGGGGAGGCCTTTCAGGAAGCTGCCCCCGGCATCGTTGGGGATGAACGGGTAGTCCGTGGAGTACATGATCCGGTCCGCCCCGAACGTTTGGAGCAGCGCCGAAAACAGGGGAAGCGATTTAAAACCGCTGGTGGTGACATGCACCTGTTCACGGATCGTCTGGCTCACGCTGCGTGGCGTTTTGCGGATGGTGCCGAACACCTGGTCGAAACGGTCCAACATGGTCGCCAGTCCCTCGCCCATGTGGCCGACGATCAGTTGAAGCCTGGGATGCCGGTCCAACGCGCCGGACAGGACGAGGCGCAGCACATGGACCGCCGTGTCCGCGTGCCAGCCCCAGCCTGCGGTGGCGAACGGGAACGACAGACCGTCTGGCAGGTCGTCGTAGTAGGCCGCGCGCACTCCCGCCTCGGGAATCCAGGGATGGAGGTAGATCGGCACCTCCAACGCTTCGGCGCGGGCCAGGATGGGGTCGAACTGGGGAGCATCCAGGAACTTGCCGCCGGTGCTGCCATTGACCAAGGCGCCGCAGAAGCCGAACTGCCGGACCGCGCGCTCCAGTTCGTCCGCCGCAGCCTCCGGCGCCGTCAGCGGCAGGTGCGCGAACCCGGCAAAGCGCCCGGGATGCGCCGCGGCCGCCGCGGCCATGGCATCGTTCAACTCCCGCGCCCAGCTTGGCCCCTCAGCCGGCGGCAGCAGGTCGGCGCCGGGTCCTGCCATTGAAAGCACCTGCACGGTGACGGCGCTCTCGTCCATCGCCCGCAGCCGGTTCGGGCCGACCTCGGCCATCTTGTCGCTCCAATTGAGCGGACTCCACGTCTGGCCCTGCGCCGGGATGCCCCGCCGGGCGATGGCCTCCGGGCTGATCCGCTCGACCAACGCGGGCACGATGACATGCTCTTCAAGGGCGACGACGCGCATCAATGCCTCTTCTGCTGACGGTGGTTCCTACGCGGGACCGCCGCACGCAGTTTCCGGCTCGTTCGGCCGGGGACCGCCCCGGACTTTGAAAGCCAGGTTGCTGCGGAGACACAGGCCATATGGCGATCTGGATGCAACACAGTTTTAACATCGTAATATCTTGCGTTTCTGCATCCACGCAATGAACTTGCCCGTATAGCGCGGGCGGCAAGCGAATCGCCGCGCATAACGTGGGAGTCGCCTTTCATGCACAATCCAATTGCCTCGAACGAGCCGGCGCAGGACGGCGTCAACCGCCGCTCGCTGATCGGCCAGTTCGGCAAAACCGCCGCCGCTGTCATGGCTGTCGGCGCCGCGGCCACCGCCGGGGTCACGCTCAGCAGCCTGCCGGCCGAGGCGCAGGGCATCACCGACGCCGACATCCTGAACTTCGCGCTGAACCTCGAGTACGTGGAGGCCCAGTACTACATCCGCGCCTTCCTGGGCCGCGGCCTGGACGCTGCTGACATCAACGATCCCAACGGCGTCGGCAATGCGGGCTTCGTGCTGGGCGGCTCGGCCGTGCCGTTCCAGACCCCTGCCATCGCCGCCTACGCGCAGAAGATCACCATCGACGAGGTCAACCACGTCCGCTTCCTGCGCCGCGTGCTCGGCAACGCCGCCGTGGCGCAGCCGAACATCGACCTGCTGAACAGCTTCAACGCCCTGGCGCTCGAGGCGAAGCTCGTGCCGAACGCCAACACGCAGTTCAACCCGTTCGCCGACGAGGTCAGCTTCCTGCTGGGCGCGTTCATCTTCGAGGACGTGGGCGTCACTGCCTATGCCGGTGCGGCGGCGCTGCTGCAGAACAAGGACTACCTGAGCGCCGCCGCCAGCATCCTGGCCATCGAGGCCTACCACGCCGGCACGGTCCGCACAGTACTCGGCAGCCTCGGCCAGCAGGCCGCGGCCAACGCCATCTCCGCCGTCCGCGCGTCCGTGGGCGGCGGCAAGGAGCAGCCCTTGTCGCTCGCCAACCTGTCCATCAACACCTCGCCGGGGGACAGCGACTCGCTCGCGTTCCGCCGCACGACCACGGAGGTGCTGAACATCGTGTACAACGG
>CAXTUO010000662.1:0-2913 GCA_964247175.1 uncultured Acetobacteraceae bacterium
AGCCTGGCGGCGCTCGCCATGCGCTCCGCCTGGCTCACGGTGGAGTGGCTGCCCCGGTATGCCCTGGAACTGAACGCCATCGAGAACACCTGGTGCGACCTCAAGCGCCACCACCTCGCCCGCCAAACCTTCCGCAGCACGGACGAACTGGACAGCGCCATCCACCAAGCCGTCGCCAACCTCAACAAGGAGCGAAGCCCCATGCGTCCGTGTCACAACCCACCCATGGCTGCTTAGGTTAGCTCACCCTCGACCTTCCTCGCCAGCTCCTTGATCCGCCCTTTCAGGCCAGGCATCTCGGGAAAGACTGCGACCGTCCGTCGCATCGCCTGCAGGGCGTCGGCATCCTTGCCAAGTTGCTCGTCACACAGCGCGAGGCCTGACAACGCCCCGAAATGCCGCGGCTCCAGCGCAAGGACCTTGGCGATGTCCGCCACCGACTCCCGGTAGCGCCCGAGCAGATAAAGCAGCGTGGCCCGCTTGTTCCACCCTTCGGCGAAGGCCGGCTTGGCCTCGACCAGTTGCCCCAAGGCTTCCAGCGCCAAGCGATAGTCGCCGGCATTCATCGCGCCGAGGCCGGCCGCCATGAGCCGGTCGGCCGCGGGATCGCCGGCTTGCATCCAAATGTCCCAGATCCGTGCCGCGAGCGGCTGCGCCGCCTCGGCCGACGGAGCGGCTTGCAACTGGGCGAACAAACCCGGGAGACGCGGGTCTGTTTGGTCGGACCACGCCGGACCGGCCGCCGTCAGAGCGGACAGGGCAACGACCAGGGTCCACGTCACGGCTCTGCAACGGATCATGCCCCAGCATAGATCAGAACCGGGCACGGCCAAACCGGCTTCCCTCTCGCTGGAGATCGCCATCGTGCCCACGAAGAGTGCGCCTCAGCAAGATGCCGCTGCTCGACGGCTTGCGGCGTGGCTGTTGCGTCACCTCCTGAGGGGATGGTTGCTCAGCCGCGCGAGGGCAGCGGACGAGGTGCGGAGATGGTTCCAAGATCATCCGGGAAGCCGCACGCCGGAGATGCGTTCGCACTCCGCGATCAGGCGATCCCGCAAAGCGCCGTCGCTTGCTTCCGGATTGGGCGCCTGCTCCTTCTTGTGAAAGAAGAAGCGCCCCGTCACCTTGGCCGCGGCGTCGTTGCTGACCGCCAGCCAAACTCCCGTCGCCGCCCCTTCCGCCAGGTTGTCCGGCGCCCCGGCGCCGCCCATCCGCGTCGGCACCCAGCCAGGGTCCATGGCATTGGACAGGACGCCGGGCCAGCGGCGGGCGATGGCGAAGGCGAGCAGGATGTCCTGCAGCTTCGAAGCGCCGTAGGCGGACCAGCCGTCCCGCTTCGCGAGCGTGAGGTCGGCCGGGTCGAGCCGCACGCCGCGGGAAGCGCTGGAACTGAGATAGACGAGGCGTCGCGGCTTTCCGATCAGTGCCGTCAGGATGAAGGGGGCAAGCGTGTTGACGGCGAAGATCGGCGACAGGCCGTCCGGGGTGAGCGCCGCGCCGGAGCGTCCGCTGATCCCGACGTTGTGGATCACCGCGTCGCAGGGGCCGATCCTGTTCACTTGGTCCGCCAAGGCGCGCGTCTCGGCGATGACGGAGGCATCGCCGACCACCGCGGCGACGGCTCCCGGTGCCGCCGCCATGGCGTCGTCGGCGCGCTTGCGGTTGCGGCCGTGCAGGATGACGTGGTGGCCGAGCGCGATCAGTTGCCGGGCTGCTTCCAGACCGAGCCCGTCCGAGGACCCGGTTACGAAGACCCGCGAAAGCGCCTGTGGCGATGCCGTTGGCTGCGCGGCTCCCTTTGGAGCAGCAAGCGCCATCCCCGCCATGCCGCCCAGGAGCGCGAGCGCGTGCCGACGGCCCTGCTGTCCTTTGTTGTCCATGATGCCTCCTGTCGAAATGGTCGTTGGTGCCCCGCCTGGGCGGTTCTCGCCGCACCCGCCAAGCCCGCCGCAAGCGCGATGCCGTGCAGCATACAGCCCAGCGCAGCCAGGCCGGCTTGGGGCGGCTTCAACCTGGCCGCGGGCGGGCCGCCGATGCGGCGTCGAGTTCGGCCGCCCTGTCCCGCGCCATCCGGCTTTCGCGCACGCCGAGCCAGACGGCGTTCAGCAGCCACAGCGCGGAGATTGGGACGGCGGCGTAGGAGATGGCGCGCAGGTCCCATCCGAGGGCGGCCAAGCCGGCATAGGACCACGCGCCGACCTGGTCGCCGAGCCGGTAGACGACCGTGTCGATGAATGCCTTCGCCTTGTACCGGTCCTCCCGCGGCAAGACGGTGAACAGGACCTCCCGCGTCGGGCGCGTGATCGCGAAGTTGGCGGCCCGCCGCAGCACCTGGAAGAGCATGACGCTGGACAGGCCGGGCGTCACGGCCAGGACCGCAAAGCCGACGATGCTCATGCCGGGCAGCAAGCCCAGGGTCTTCGGCACGCCGAAGATGCGCACGATGCGGCCGGTCAGGAAGACTTGGATCAGCAGCGTCAGCACGTTGCCGACAAGGTCCAGCGTGGCGAGCAGCCGGGTCTGCTCCGCCCGGCCGTGCAGCACGCTGCCGATGATCGAGGCCTGCTGGAAGTAGAGGAAGGTGGAGGTGAGCGAGAAGAACAGCAAGAACAGGCTCACGTTCAGCAGGTAGGGCTGGGCCAGTGTGCGGGTGATCCCGGACAGCACGCTGCCGCCCATCGCCACCGCAACGGCCGGCTGCTCCTTGCGGCGTTCCGCCAGTTCGCGTTCCGCCTCGCCCTGGGGTTCGTTCGCACCGTCTTGCTGCGGCCTGCTCAGCGCCGGGGATAGCCGCCCGAGGCGGCGGGCGCACAGGACCGCGACCTCCAACAGGGCCGCCGCCGCCAGCAGCAGCAGGCCCGGCGGCGCCAGCGCCGCCAGCGACGCCGTCGCGGCGGAGCCGAGAATGGCGCC
>CAXTUO010000663.1:0-2910 GCA_964247175.1 uncultured Acetobacteraceae bacterium
GATTGCGGTTGAGAACCCGGTGGTAGTTGGTGAAGCGTGGATCTTGGTCGAGGCCGACGACGCGCAAAGCAGCAGCAGCAGTGCGCCGTCCGGGGCTCAGGATGGCGCCGGCGACCAGCACCAGCACGTGCTGCCAAGTGGGCGCGGTGAAGGCTGCGCTGAATGGCTTCATCCAAGAGCCCAACCTTGTCTGCGCCGTGTCGCCCGTCCGTTCTGCCGGTATCCGCTCGCTCCCCACTCAATGTCGAGGAGAGATTTGCCAGCACCGCCTCAGCCGAAAGCCCCAGCCTCCATCACACGCAACTCAGGTCCGACAGCAGCCCGAAAATGGCGAAAGCCAAGCTGAGCGAGTTCGTCTCAATTCAAGTAGCACGACGGTCTGCCGTGCGAGTGCGGCTTGAGCTGTGCATTTATGCAGATCTTCTTCCAAAAATTCGTCTTTCCATCCAGGACTGCGGCTTCCAATCTGCTCTTGGCTTCCCAGCGAACGCGACCGGTGAAAGCAGGTGAGCTTGCACATGAGCCATTTCCCTGACGTACCCCTGACAGCCGCTGCGCAGCGTGCGGCGCGCTCCTTTCGGGACGATCCCAGCCTCGGCGACCTGTTGTTCCTTGAGGCTTGGGAACTGGGTTGCGTGCCTGGCCTCGGCGCGATGCTCCGCGCCCGGCAGATCCGCCGCTCGAACCCGGCCCTTGCGGCCGAAATCCGTGCGGAACTCATCGGGCCTTGCCGCTCGGGCCAAGGCAAGCCGGCAACCACAGGCCTCCCCTCAGCTTAAGCGGAACCCCCGATCCATTCCTAACCGTCCTGGAGCTTCTCCATGAGCATGAACGTCAGCGAGTTCGTTTGGCAGCGCCTGGGCGAGTGGGGCCTCAACCGGGTGTATGGCTATCCCGGCGACGGCGTGGGCGGTCTGGACGTGGCCCTCGAAAAAGCCAAGGACAAGATGGAATACGTCCAGGTCCGGCACGAGGAGATGGCAGCCTTCATGGCCTCCGCCCACGCCAAGTTCACCGGCCAGGTCGGCCTGTGCTACGCGACCTCCGGCCCCGGCGCGATCCACCTGCTGAACGGGCTGTATGACGCGAAGATGGACCACGTGCCGGTCGTCGCCATCGTCGGCCAGCAGGCGCGGGGGTCCATCGGCGCCTCCTACCAGCAGGAGGTGGACCTGCAGACGCTGTTCAAGGATGTCGCCAGCGACTACGTCGCCACCGGCACGATCCCGGGCCAGGTACGCACCCTGATCGACCGGGCGGTGCGCATCGCCCAGACCCGGCGCTCCGTCACCTGCGTCATCCTGCCGAACGACCTGCAGAACCTCGATTACGAGGAGCCGAAGCTGGTGCACGGCTTCACCCATACCGGCACGGGCTTCCCCGGCGAGTCTAAGGTGCCGGAGCAGGGCGCGCTGCAGGCCGCGGCTTCCGTGCTGAACGCGGGCAAGAAGGTGGCGATCCTGGTCGGCGCCGGCGCGCTGTCGGCGACGGACGAGGTGATCGCGGTCGCGGACCGGCTGGGCGCGGGCGTTGCCAAGGCGCTGCTGGGCAAGGCGGTGCTGCCGGACGACCTGCCCTACGTCACCGGCTCGCTCGGCCTGCTGGGCACCAAGCCGAGCTGGGACCTGATGAAGGGGTGCGACACCTTCCTGATGGTCGGCTCCTCGTTCCCGTACAGCGAGTTCCTGCCCAAGCCCGGCAGCGCCCGTGGCGTGCAGATCGACATCAAGGGCGAGAACCTCAGCCTGCGCTACCCCATGGAGGTGAACATGGTGGGCGACAGCGCGGCCACGCTCGCGGCGCTGCTGCCGCTCTTGCAGCAGAACACCGACACGTCCTGGCGCGACGGGATCGCCGACGGGCTGAAGGACTGGTGGAAGGTGTTGGAAGCGCGGGCGATGAGTTCGGCCAATCCGCTCAACCCGCAGCGCGTGTTCTGGGAGCTGTCGCCCCGCCTGCCGGACAACGCGATCATCACCGCCGACAGCGGCTCGGTGGCCAACTGGTATGCGCGGGACATCAAGATGCGCCGCGGCATGAAGGGGTCGCTGTCCGGCAGCCTCGCCTCGCTCGGCGCGGGGACGCCCTACGCGATGGCGGCCAAGATGGCGTTCCCGGAGCGCACGGTGATCGCCTGCATGGGCGACGGCGCGATGCAGATGAACGGCCTCAACGTGATGATCACCATTTCCAAGTACTGGAAGCAGTGGTCCAACCCGCACTTGATAGTGCTGGTGCTGAACAACCGCGACCTGAACCAGGTGACGTGGGAGGAGCGGGTGCAGCTCGGCGCCGGCAAGACCGAGAGCACGCAGAGCATCCCGGACTTCCCGTATCACAAGTATGCCGAGCTGCTCGGCCTGAAGGGCATCTTCGTCGATGACCCCGAGAAGGTGGGCGCGGCGTGGGACGAGGCGCTGGCCGCGGACCGGCCGGTGATCCTGGAAGCCTACACCGACCCCAACGTGCCGCCGCTGCCGCCGCACATCACCCTGAAGGACGCGGCGCACTTCGTGACCATGATGGGCACGGAGCCAGAGCTGGGCAGCGTGCTGGTGAACAGCGCCAAGGAGCTGCTGGCGACGGTGCTGCCGGGCAAGGGCTGAGGCCCATGCGTTTGGACGCGCGGATCGGCCCGGTTCGCGCCCGGGCCTACACGATCCCGACCGATGCGCCCGAGGCGGATGGGACGTTCGCCTGGACCTCCACCACGCTGGTCGTGGTGGAGGCCGAGGGCGGGGGACAAACGGGGCTGGGCTACACCTACACCAGCGGCACGGTCACAGGGCTGATCACGGGCAAGCTCGCGGAGGCGGTTTCGGGCGGGGACGCGATGGACCCGCCGCATGCCTGGCGGGCCATGCAGCGCACCGTCCGCAACATGGGACGCGACGGGCTGGCAGCGACGGC
>CAXTUO010000664.1:0-2902 GCA_964247175.1 uncultured Acetobacteraceae bacterium
AGGATGCCGCGCCGCCCGCTTGCCCGCAACGGCGTTTGCCGCCACCGTTGCCCGCATCAAAGGGACGCCGATGCCGCGACGCCAGATGCGTTTGATCGCCTACCTCAAGACCGGCCCGACGGCGCTGCACGTCGGGGGCTGGCGCCATCCGGAATCGACCCTCGACGACATCCTGGAGCCGAGCCGCTACGAGCACATCGCCCGCCTGCTGGAAGCCGCGTGCTTCGACGGCTGCTTCTTCGCCGACCTGTTCGGGCTGTATGACCTGCACGGCGGCAGCTTCGATGCCTACGTGCGCCGCGGCGGCCAGATCAGCTTCCTCGATCCCACCGTCGTGCTGCCGGTCATGGCGGCGGCGACCCGGCACCTGGGCCTGGGCGCCACGCTGTCCACCAGCTTCCACACCGCCTATCACCTGGCCCGCTGGCTCGGCTCGCTGGACGCCATGAGCAAGGGCCGGGTCGCCTGGAACGTGGTCACGTCGGCCACCGACCTGGAAGCGCAGAACGCCGGGCTGGACGAGCTGCCGCCGCGGGACGAGCGCTACGACCGCGCGGACGAGGTGCTGGAAGCGTGCTTCGCGCTTTGGAACAGTTGGGACGCCGACGCCTTTGTGCGCGACAAAGCGGCCGGCGTGCTGGCGGACCCGGCGAAGGTGCACTACGCCAACTACCGGGGCCGCTGGGTCAAGTCGCGCGGCCCGCTGTCGATCCCGCGCAGCCCGCAGGGCCGCCCGGTCATCATGCAGGCCGGAGGCTCCGGCCGCGGGCGGGAGTTCGCGGCGCGCTGGGCGGAGGCCGTGTTCACCATCCAGCGCGACGCGGACGAGATGCGCGCCTTCTACGATGACATGAAGTCCCGCCTGGCCGCCCACGGCCGCGCGCCGCAGGACTGCGCCATCCTCCCCGCGGTCACGACCGTGCTGGGAGAAACGGAGTCGATTGCGCGGGAGCGGGCGGACTACCTCAACAGCCTGATCGACCCGGAGCTGAACCTGGCCGCGACCTCCAGCAACGTCGGCGCGGACCTCACCCGGCTCAAGCCCGGCACCACGCTTGAGCAGTTGCAGGGCAACCAGGGAATGCAGGGTTCGAAGGACCTGCTGGACCAGGTGATGCGGGCCGAGAACGTTGACCTCAAGCAGGCGGCGGCGAAGCGGACCGAAGGGCGGGAGCTGGTCGGCACGCCCGCCACCGTTGCCGACCGGCTGCAGGAGCTGTTCGAGGCCGAAGCCTGCGACGGCTTCGTGGTGACGCCCACGACGTTTCCCGGCATGTTCGAGCAGTTCTGCCGCGGCGTGGTGCCGGAACTGCAGCGCCGCGGCCTGTTCCGCACCGAGTACGCCGGCCGCACCTTGCGCGAGAACCTTCGGGCCTGATCTGTCCTCCCCCAGCCCTGACGCAGTTATGGAAAGAACCGGTTCACCGGCCGCGGCAGGCCGAGGTGGTCACGCAGCGTCGCGCCCTCGTACTCCTGACGGAGGATGCCGCGCCGCTGCAGCTCGGGCACCACCAGGTCCACGAAGTCCTCGAGGCCCTGCGGCACGGTTGGGAACATCACGTTGAACCCTTCGGCGGCATCGGCTTCCAGCCAAGCCTGCATGGTGTCGGCGATCTCCCCGGCCGTGCCCACCATCTGCAAGCCGGCGTAGCCGCCCGCCAGTTGCGCCAGTTGCCGCACCGTCAGGTTGTCGCGCCGGGCCAGGGCGACGAGGGCGGCCTGGCCGCTTTGGCCCTGGTTCGTCGGCGGCAGTTCCGGCAGCGGCGCATCAAGGTCGAAGCCGGACGCATCCGCGCCCAGGCGTATGGACAGGTTCGGGATGCCGCTGTCGGGATGCACGAGGCTGTCGAGCAGCGCCTTTCTTTCCCGCGCCTCCTCCGTGGTGCGGCCGACCACCACCAGCGCGCCGGGCAGCACCTTGAGGTGGGCGGGATCGCGGCCCACGGCGCGCATCCGCGCCGACAGGTCCGCACGGAAGCTGCGTCCGTCCTCCAGCGTGCGGCTGCTGCCGAACACGACCTCCGCCGTTTCCGCCGCAAGCTGCCGCCCGGCCTCGCTGGCGCCCGCCTGCACGATCACCGGCCAGCCCTGCACGGGGCGCGCGATGTTGAGGGGACCGCGCACCCGCAGGTGCTCGCCCCGGTGGTCCAGTACATGCAGCTTGTCCGGGTCGAAGAAGATGCCCGTCTCCTGGTCCCGCACCCAGGCGTCGTCCGCCCAACTGTCCCACAGGCCCGTGACGACCGCATGGAACTCGCGCGCCCGGCGGTAGCGCTCGTCGTGCTCCACATGCTCGTCCCGGCCGAAGTTGAGGGCGGCGTCGGGGTTGCTGGTGGTGACCACGTTCCACCCGGCCCGCCCGGCGCTGATGTGGTCGAGCGAGGCGAACCGCCGGGCGATGTGGTACGGCTCGTCAAACGTCGTGGAGGCGGTGGCGACCAAGCCGATGCGCTTCGTCACCATCGCCAGCGCCGACAACAGGGTGAGCGGCTCGAAGGAGGTGGCCGTGGCGCTGCGGCGGAGCGCCGACATCGGCATGTTCAGCACGGCCAGGTGGTCGGCCATGAAGAAAGCATCGAAGCGCCCGCGCTCCAGCGTCTGGATCAGGCGGACCAAAGCGTCCAGGTTGAAATTGGCGTCCGGCCAGGCGCCGGGCATCCGCCACCATGCGGTGTGGATGCCGACCGGGCGCATGAAGGCGCCGAGGTGGAGCTGCTTGGTCATGAATGCCCCTTGGAATGCGCGCACCCGCGCGGGCGCGCGGTGCCGTCGAGATGCGGATGGAAGACGCCCAGGAAAAGGGGCCTGCCGGCGCCGGTCGCGATGCGGCGACGGCGCCCCTCCCCACGCGCTATGCCGCGCCTTCCGCGTTGAAGCTGGCGTCGAAGGCGCGGCTCAGTCC
>CAXTUO010000665.1:0-2887 GCA_964247175.1 uncultured Acetobacteraceae bacterium
GTCGTGCGCCGGCGCCTGTGCGCGAAGGCTGTGGTGACCCGTTTCCAGCCCTCGCCCCGGCGCAGTCAGGTCAAGGCGCGCCCTGCCGGCAGCGGGCCATCCCGCCGCCCGCGTAGGTTGAACGCAAGCACAAGCAGCAGCGCCCCGAACACCAGCGCGTAGCCGCCAAGCCACCAGGTCAGCACCAGCGCGCCCGCAACCGGCGACACCCAGAGCAGCACGCCCCAGGCCAGCGAAACCAGCCCGGACAGCGCCAGCAGCCAGCGTCCGTGCCCGCCATGCAGGCGCCATGCCGCCGCCAGCATCAAGGCCCCGGTGACGACCGACCAGATGCCAAGCAGCGTCACGACGACCAGCACCGTCAGCCCCGGCACCAGCAAGGCCGCCGCGCCTGCCACCAGGTCAACGGCCCCTTCCAGGATCAGCAGCCCCCAACGCTCGTGCCGCGCCGCGGCGCGGACCCCGGCTACGATGGCGAACACGCCGTCCGCCAGCATGTAAACGGCGAACAGCAGCACGAGCGACGCCACGGTGGTGAAGGGAAGGATCAGCGCCGCCAGGCCGAAAAGAATGGCGAACGCGCCGCGCAGCGCGATGGCCCACCAGTTGCGGGCCAGCAGCGCGCTCATCGCGTCCATCCTTGAGCCGTATGGGCCGCCGCCGCTGCCAGGGACGCTCATCCCGTTCGTGAAATCAAGCATACTCGACCTTTATGTCTTGCCTTTGCCACGATGTCGCCGAGTGCGCGGGGAACGCAAGCCAGAACATCGTGCGGCGTCCGGCCATCTTTCACCAGAGCGCGCCGGGCGCCCGGAATGTCCGGTCACACGAAGCGGCTTGCGGCCTTTTCCGCAGCGCGTATCGCCGCAAACAGGCTGGGCGCCGCGCCGGACGCGACCAAGGCAAACAGGCTGCCCGCCCCATACTGCCGCCGCAGCACCATGAAACGGGCCGCGCGCAGCCGTCCCGGGCCGGCGTGCACCTCCAGGCGGAACTCGCCCACGTCGGCCAGCAGCCTGCCTTTGGGGCCGCGACGCCATCTTGGTGCCGTGACGTGGGGCACGACGTTGAGGTCCCCTCCTATGTGAAAGGCATTCACTCGCCAATGCCATGATTACGCGCTGGCGGGTAGCAAAAACTTCAGTGTGCAGCCCGCCGCTTTGCGGCGTGGGCAGCGGGACGGTTTGCCGGTATGCTGGCAGGCTTACAGGGCCATTCCAACCGCCCGCCCACCTGGAGGAGTTCACCGCAATGGACGACATCAAGGCAGCCACGGCCAAGCACCACGAGGACGCCGCGCATCAGTTCGAGGTGGCCGCCAAGATGCACCACGAAGCCGCCAAGCATTGCGCGTCGGGCAACTTCGAGAAGTCCGAGCACCTGGCCACCACCGCGGCGGAAGCCGAGGCGGTGGCGAACCGGCACGCGCTGCAGGCGCTGGAGCAGTATCGCCACCACGCCCAGGAGGCAGCGGACCGCAAGGCCGAGGCCGCGGCCGAGGAAGCGGCGCGCGCCGCGAAGCACGAGGCCAAGGCGGCCGCCAAAGGCTAGGGACAGCAGGCCATGGAGGACGCTCCAGGCGGCCGGCCGCCCATGCGTCAGGCGCTGCACCGGCTGACGGTCGCGACGCGCGGCAAGGGCCTGGTCGAGATCACCCGCGAGGTCCTTGCCTGGACCGCGGCCCAGGGCATCGGGACCGGCCTGCTCACGCTGTGGTGCCGCCACACCTCGGCCTCGCTGACCGTGCAGGAGAACGCCGCCCCGGCGGTGCGGGAGGACATCGCCCGCTTCTTCGAGGCCCTGGTGCCCGAGGACCCCGCACGCTACGCCCATGACGAGGAAGGGCCGGACGACATGCCGGCCCATCTGCGCGCCATGCTGACCCACACGCAATTGTCGATCCCGGTGGCCGGTGGCGTCCCGGTGCTGGGCACCTGGCAGGGCGTGTACTTGTTCGAGCATCGCCGCCGCCCGCACCGCCGCGAGGTCGTGCTGCACCTGCTGGGCGAGTAGCCGCCGGGGCGGGCGGCGGCCCGCGCCTGCGGGACGCTGGCCCCATGCCGGGCCAACCCGCTGCCGGCGGCAGGGGCACGGCGGCAACTCATACTTCTGCGCATGAATATCATGCCGGCTGGCCCGCTAACCCGGCCGTCCCGCCATGCCCATACTTGTGGCCGACGACGCGCTCCTGATCGAACGACGCCGCCTTAATCAGACGGGGGCTTCTTCGGAAGGCCCCGTTTCAGGAGATTTGTCATGAAGAGCCTTTATCTCGCCGCCGCCGTTGCGTTGAGCCTCGGCGCCGCCCCTGCCTTCGCCAGCGAGGGCAACAGCGACCCCTTCCCGTTCAACGCGGGAAGCCAGACCACCACTCCCTACGCAGCGCCGCAGCAGTACGCCGATACGGGTTCGCAGGCTTATCCGAATGCCGCGGGACAGCCGGGCACCAGCTTGGAGAACCCGGCCGGCTCGCAGGCGCAGTTCGCCGACACGGGTTCGCAGGCGTTCCCGAACGTTGTTGGCCGGGTTGGCTCCGATCTGCCCAGCCTGGCGGGCAACGTGCTGCCGACCATCGGCAGCCAGGGCGCCGTGCAGACCGCCAACTCCCTTCCGGCGCACTTCGAGGAGGGCACGGTCGCCTACGCGCAGGCCAACTCGGTCCAGAACTGGATGATCGCGCACAACGGGCGTGCCACGGCCTTTGCGGCGGCGCGGCAGCGCACCCCGGGCGGCTAACCTCCCCGGAATTCACGGATCGCGATGCGTCCCGGGCCATTCCGCCCAGGCACATGAATCGGGGCACATGAACCGGAAGGTCAAGACGATGAATAAACGTATGCTCAACCTCGCCGCCTCGCTCGCCTTTACGTTCGGCGGCGCGGCCCTG
>CAXTUO010000666.1:0-2885 GCA_964247175.1 uncultured Acetobacteraceae bacterium
CGGCGCCGAGTTCGTCCGCGACGTGGATCCCGGCGAGATCGTCGTCATCAACGACCAGGGCGTGCGCAGCATCAAGCCGTTCGGCAGCAGCCAAAGCCGGTTCTGCGTGTTCGAGTACATCTACTTCGCCCGGCCGGACTCGGTGATGGAGGGCACGCCGGTGTATGACGCCCGCAAGCGCATCGGCGCCGAGCTGGCCCGCGAAAGCCGTGTGGACGCCGACGTGATCGTGCCCGTGCCGGACAGCGGCGTGCCCTCCGCCATGGGCTACAGCGCCGAAAGCGGCATCCCGTTCGAGCTGGGCATCATCCGCAACCACTACGTCGGCCGCACCTTCATCGAGCCGACCGACAGCATCCGCAACCTCGGCGTCAAGCTGAAGCACTCGGCCAACCCTTCGGTGCTCCGGGGCAAGCGGGTGATCTTGGTGGACGACAGCATCGTGCGCGGCACCACGAGCCGGAAGATCGTCGAGATGGTCCGCGCCGCAGGCGCGGCCGAGGTGCACATGCGGATTTCGTCCCCGCCCACCACGCATTCCTGCTTCTACGGCATCGACACGCCGGAGCGCGGCAAGCTGCTGGCCGCCCGGCACAGCGTGGAGGAGATGGCGCAGATCATCGGCGCCGACAGCCTGGCCTTCGTGTCGCTCGACGGGCTGTACCGCGCGCTGGGCAAGGCGGACCGGGACGCTGCCAAGCCGCGCTATTGCGATGCGTGCTTCACCGGGGAGTATCCAATCGCGCTCCCGGACATGACGGCCAACTCGGACCGGCAGCTCAGCCTGCTGACCGAGATGCATTAGTGTCCGACAAACCGCTTGGTTTGGCGTCCGACGCTTCCAACCGCGTGGCGCTCGTCACCGGCGCCAGCCGCGGCATCGGCGCCGCGGTCGCCATCGAGCTGGCCCGGCGCGGCGTGCACGTGGTCATCACCGCGCGCACCCAGGGCGGGCTGGAGGAAACCGACGACGCGATCCGCGCGGGAGGCGGCGCCGCGACCCTGTTGCCGATAGACCTCGCCGACGGCCCGGCGCTCGACCCCATCGGTCCGAGCCTGCTCGAGCGGTTCGGGCGCCTGGACATCCTGGTGCATTGCGCCGGGGCGCTCGGTCGCCTGACCCCGGCGCCGCACATCCTGCCCAACGACTGGGACACGGTGGTCGCCGTGAACCTGTCCTCTGCCTGGCGGCTGATCCGCACCTGCGGCCCGCTGCTGCTGGCGGCCCCGGCCGGGCGTGCCGTGTTCGTCACCACGGGCATCGCCTCCGCGCCCCGCGCCTATTGGGGCGCTTACGGCGCGACCAAGGCGGGGATGCAGCACCTGGCGGTGAGCTGGGCGCAGGAGGTCGCGACCACCCCGCTCCGCGTCAACCTGTTCGATCCCGGCACCGTCGCCACCAAGCTGCGCGCCGAGGCGATGCCGGGCGAGGACCGGAGCAAGCTCGCCAAGCCCGATGACGTGGCCGGGCCGCTCGCGGACTTGTGCGACCCGGCGCTCACGTTCAATGGGCAGATCGTGGGGCGGGACGGCAGGATTGTTTGAGGTTGGCCAGTCCGTGCGCTTGAAGCTGAAGCGCTTTTGGTGCCGCTACCGCTGGCCATAAACGCCGACGCACCCGTTCAGGCACTCCGGATCGCCCGGGTCCGCCGGCAGCGGCACATAGACATTGTTGGTGACGGGATCGGCGGCAACCGAGTGAGAGCCTTTGCCGGTGGGCACGGTGCCCAGGAAGCTGTTGGTGCGGGCGTCGATGATGCCAAGCGCGGAGCCGCCGTTGGCGTAGCGCGCGGCGAGGAAGTAGGTGCGGTTGCCGGGGTTGTACCAGACCTCGTCGGACCCGCCGACCTCCGGGATCGTCGCCATTACCTCGCCGGTGAAGTCCTGGATCACCTGCGTCGGCAGCGCCGGCGAGGCGCCACTGTTGGTCAGCGTCGAGCAGCCGAGCAGCAGGTTGCGCCGCGGGCCGAGCGCCATTCCCACCGCCTGGCAGTTGTTGACCGGGAAGGTCGTCAGCACCATCTCCCGGCGCGGGTCGATCACCGCCACCTCGCCCTGCGTCGGGTCCTGTCCGATCTGCGGGATGTTCACGTAGAACAGCCTGTTGCTCGGGTTGTAAACCGAGGCCTGGATGCCGGCGGTCGCGGTGTCGAAGGTGAGCCGCGCCAGCACGCGCTCGTGGCCGGGCCGGGTCGAGATCAGCGAGACGAACGGCGGGGTGTCGGCCTGGTTGGCGACCAGCATGATGTGGTCGTCAGGATCAAAGGACATCTCGTTGGCGCGGAAAGCGCCGCCGGTGCTGACCGACTTGACCACCTGCCCGGTGAACAGGCTCATGATCTTCACCGTGCTGTCGCCGTCGCCGGCCCAGATGGTGCCGAACTCCGCCGGGCTGACGCCGTTCGGCCCGGACACGTCGTTGGTGTCCTTCTGGCCCGCGAACTGGCCCGTCGCGGCGTTGCCGGTGATGCGGCCCAGGAAGCGGTTGCTCCGCGTGTCGAACACGTCGATGCCGGCGTTCGAGCGGTCGGAAAAGTAGTACAGGTGCAGCACCGGATCGACGAAGCTGATGTCGTAGGTCAGCAGCGGCTTGCCCGGAATGGCGATCGTGCCCAGCCGCGCGTAGCCGCCGGTCGGCGCCGGGTCGGCGGTCTGCGCCGCAGCCGGCAGGGCGTCGAACGTCAGTGCGGCCAATGCCGCCGTGAGCAGCCAGTGTTTGCGTGTGCCCATCTTGTAGCTTCCCCCTTGCCCTGCGGCGTGGCCGCATCCCGCGCCGCGGGCGTTGGTGCCTGTTTTTGGCGTTCAGCGGCAGCCCCGCTACTCGGCCGCCGCCTGCAGCGGTTCCGTTTCCCGATCCGTCTCGACCTGCTCCAATTTCGCCTCGT
>CAXTUO010000667.1:0-2881 GCA_964247175.1 uncultured Acetobacteraceae bacterium
GGCGGCGGCGCGGTTGCCGAAGGTGATGGTGCCGGTCTTGTCGAGCAGCAGGGTGTCCACGTCGCCCGCCGCCTCCACCGCGCGCCCGGAGGTCGCGACCACGTTGAAGCGGATCAGCCGGTCCATGCCGGCGATGCCGATGGCGGACAAGAGGCCGCCGATGGTGGTGGGGATCAGCGTCACGAACAGCGCCACCAGCACCGGCACGGCCAGGTCGGTGCCGGAGTACTTCGCCAGCCCCACGAGCGTCACCACGGCGATCAGGAAGATGATCGTGAGGCCCGCCAGCAGGATGTCGAGCGCGATCTCGTTCGGCGTCTTGCGCCGCTGCGCCCCCTCGACCAAGGCGATCATGCGGTCGATGAAGGTGTTGCCGGGGTCGGCGGTGATCCGCACCACCAGCCAGTCGCTGACCACCTGCGTGCCGCCGGTGACGGCGCTGCGGTCGCCGCCGGCCTCGCGGATGACGGGCGCGCTTTCGCCGGTGATGGCGCTTTCGTTGACGCTGGCCACCCCCTCCACGATCTCGCCGTCCGACGGGATCAGGTCGCCGGTCTCCACAAGCACCAGGTCGCCGCGGCGCAGGTCGGGCGCCGGCACCTGCGTGGTTTGGCCGCGGTTGGTGCCGGTCAGGCGCTTGGCCATCGTGTCGCTGCGGGCGCGGCGCAGGCTTTCCGCACGCGCCCGTCCGCGGCCCTCCGCCACGGCCTCCGCAAAGGTCGCGAACAGCACGGTGAGCCACAGCCACGCGGCGATGGCGAGCGCGAAGCCCGCCGGCTGCCCGGAGGCGAGGTTGCGGACCGCCAGCACGGTGACGAGGATGGAGACGACCTCGGTCACGAAGATGACGGGGTTGCGGATCAGCCGGGCCGGGTTGAGCTTGACGAATGCGTCGCCCGCCGCGCGGGCCAGGATCGCGCCGTCGAACAGCGCAATGGATTCAGCGTTCTGTGCCACGATGAAAGTGTCCTTAGAAGGTCTTGCCGGCGAGCATCGAGAAGTGCTCCGCGAGCGGCCCGAGCGACAGCGCGGGCAGGAACTGCAGCCCGCCCAGGATCAGGATCACGCCGATCAGCAGGCCGATGAACAGCGGCCCGTGCGTCGGGAAGGTCCCGCCGCTCGCCGGCAGCTTCGGCTTGGCGGCGAGCGACCCGGCAATCGCCAGCACCGGCACCAGGAAGGCGAACCGCCCCAGCAGCATGCAGGCGCCCAGCCCGTAATCCAGCAGCGGCGTGTCCGCGGTCAGCCCCGCAAACGCGCTGCCGTTGTTGCCGGTCGCCGAGCTGAACGCATACAGCATCTCGCTCAGCCCATGCGGCCCGGCGTTCGACAGCGACGACACGCCGTCCGGCAGCACGAGGCAGAGCGCCGTGCCGCCCAGGATGCACAGCGGCAGGATCAGCACGGCCAGCATGGCGAGCTTGACCTCGCGCGCCTGCACCTTCTTGCCCAAGTACTCCGGCGTGCGCCCCACCATCAGCCCGGCCACGAACACCGCCAGCAGCGCGAACACCAGGATGCCGTACAGGCCCGACCCGACGCCGCCGGGCACGACTTCGCCCAACTGGATCAGGAACATCGGGATCATGCCGCCGAGCGGCGTGAAGCTGTCATGCATGGCGATCACCGCGCCGTCGGAGGTCGCGGTGGTGGTCACGGCGAACAAGGACGACACGGCAGTGCCGAAGCGGACCTCCTTGCCTTCCATGTTGCCCATGGACGGGTCGATGCCAGCGGCGGTCAGCAACGGGTTGCCCGCGCCCTCCGCCGCGTAGCAGCCGATGACCGCGGCGACCATCAGGATCGCCATGACCCACATCAGGGCAAAGCCCTGGCGCTTGTCCCGCACGATGTGGCCGAACATGACCGCGAGCGCGAAGGGGATCACGATCTCCGACCAGGTTTCCACCACGTCCGTGAGCGCGGTCGGGTTCTCGAAAGGATGGGCGCTGTTGGCGTTGAAGAAGCCGCCGCCGTTGGTGCCCAGCATCTTGATCGCTTCCTGGAACGCCACCGGGCCGAGCGCGATGCTCTGCTTGGCGCCCTCCAGCGTCGTCGCGTCCACGTAGCCCGCCATCGTCTGCGGCACGCCGGAGGCGATCAGGAACACGGTATAAACCAGCACGATCGGCAGCAGCAGGTATAGCGTGATCCGGGTCAGATCGACCCAGAAGTTGCCGAGCTCCTTGACGCCCCCTGCCACGAACGCCCGGGCGACGGCGACGGCGGCGGCGATGCCCGTCGCGGCCGACAGGAAGTTGTGCACCGTCAGACCCCACATCTGGCTGCCGTAGGACAGCGTGGTCTCGCCGCCGTAGGCCTGCCAGTTGGTGTTGGTGACGAAGCTGATCGCCGTGTTGAACGCGAGCTGCGTGGACACCGCCGACTGGCCCTGCGGGTTGAACGGCAGACTGTCCTGGAAGCGCAGCATCAGGAACAGGATGAGGAAGTGCACCGCCTGCAGCACGATCAGCGCGGTCGCGTAGGTAAGCCAGCCCATGCCGCGCGAGGCGTCCACCCCGGCCAGGCCGTAGAAGCCGCGCTCGATGGGTCCCAGCACGGGGGACAGGAAGGTGCGCTCCCCTTGCACCACCCGGGCGATGTAGCCCCCGAGCGGCACGGCGCACAGGAACACGAGCGCCAGCACGAGCGCGATCTGCGCCCAGCCGATCAATGTCATGTTGCGATGTCCTAGAAGTCTTCGGGGCGGACGAGCGCCCAAACCAGGTAGATCAGCAGCCCGGCCGAGACCGCGCCGCCCAAGAGAAGGTCGAGCATGGGATCAGATCCGCTCGCACAGCGCCGCGTACGCCGCCATGAGCAGGATGCCGCCCGTGCCGAGCACGGCGACGAGGATGTCAGCCATCATTGCGCCTTTCAG
>CAXTUO010000668.1:0-2869 GCA_964247175.1 uncultured Acetobacteraceae bacterium
GCACGCCGTGCTGTCCTGCCCGCCGCTGAACAGCACCAGCGCGCCGTCATCCATCGCCTGTCCCCATGGTTTTCCGCATCTGCCCGCCCCAATTGTTTCCTTATGGACCTGGACTTCACCGAAGACGAGATCAGCCGCTATTCCCGTCACATCCTGCTGGCGGAGGTGGGCGGCGTGGGACAGGCGAAGCTGCGCGCGGCCCGGGTGCTGGTGATCGGCGCGGGCGGCCTCGGCAGCCCGTTGGCGCTTTACCTCGCCGCCGCCGGGGTCGGGACGATTGGGCTGGTGGACGACGACGCCGTGGACCTGTCGAACCTGCAGCGGCAGATCGCCCACACGACGGACCGGGTGGGCCAGCCCAAGGTGCATTCCGCCGCCGCCGCCGCCCGCGCGATCAACCCGGCCGTCACGGTCGAGGCGCATCAGGTCCGGCTCAATGCACGCAACGCGCTGGACCTGATCGCCGGTTACGACCTGGTGTGCGACGGCAGCGACAACTTCGCCACTCGCTTCCTGGTGTCCGACGCCTGCGTGCTGGGGCGCCGCACCCTGGTCTCCGCCGCCGTGCTGCGTTTCGACGGTCAGCTTTCGACGTTCAAGCCGCATGAAGGCGGTCCCTGCTACCGCTGCCTGCACCCCGCGCCGCCGCCTGACGGGATGATCCCCTCTTGCAGCGAGGCCGGAATCCTGGGAGCCGTGACCGGCGTCATGGGCAGCTTGCAGGCCACCGAGGTCCTGAAGGAGATCATGGGCATCGGCGAGGGACTGTCCGGCCGGCTGCTGATCTGGGATGCGCTTGCGGCCCGGGTCCGCACCGTGGGCCTGCGGCGCGACCCGGCCTGCCCGGCCTGCGGCGACGATCCGAGGCTCAGGGACCTTTCGGCGCATGGCTGAGCCGCTCGGCATCCTGCTGATCTCCGGTGGGCACGAGCGGGCGCACTACGCCTTCGTGCTGGCCGCCGGCGCCGCCGCGGTGGGCCGCCGGGTCTGCGTGTTCGCGACCAACGCGGGATGCCATGCGCTGCTGCAGGATTGGTCCGGCCCGGAAAACGCAATGCAGGACGCGGCGCGGGACGCCGCGGTACGGGCGGCGGGGGTCGCCGGGCTGGACGAGCTGCGGGAAGCGGCAGCCGAGCTGGGCGTGGCGTTGCTGGCGTGCGACGCCGGGCTGCGGATGGCGGGGCTGGAGGGGGCGGCGTTGTGGCCCGGGGTGGAGGTCGCGGGCGTGCCCACCTTCCTGTCGGCCGTGGCGGGCGGCCAGATCGTTACGCTCTGAACTTGACCCGGCGCTGCCGTTGTTGGCAGGAATGGTGCATGGTCCCACGGCTCCTCGCCTTTATTGCGCTGCTGTCGGCTGGACCGGCGGCGGCGCAGCAATCCCTTGCCCCGCCCGCGTCCAACCGCCTGGCGCCGCGAACCGCGCCCCACCCTCCGTCCCGGCGGGAAGCCGCGCCGGTCGTCCAGCCGAAGCCCGGGGCCGCCACCAAGCACCCGGCGGCCCGTCCCGCAGCACCACCCACTCCCGCACCGGCCCCCGCGCCGCCGCCCGTGGCGGAGAAGCCGCCGGAGCCGACCAAGGGCAGCGTCACCGGCATGCCGCTGCCGCGCTTCGCGGCGCTCCGCGCCGACGAGGTTTACATGCGGATCGGCCCTGGCAAGCGTTATCCCATCGAGTGGGTTTACAAGCGGCGCGACCTGCCGGTGCAGATCGAGCGCGAGTTCGAGGACTGGCGCCTGGTGCGCGACCAGGAGAACACCAAGGGCTGGGTGCACCAGGCGACGCTTGCCCCGCGGCGCACCGGCGTCGTGACCGGCGGCGAGCAGGTGCTGCGCCGGGACGCCCGGGACGACGCGGAGCCGGTCGCGCGCTTGAAGCCCGGGGTCATCGTCAGATTGCGCGCCTGCGACGCCGCATCGGACTGGTGCCAGGCGCAGGTGCAGGATTATCGTGGCTGGATGAAGCGCAGCGAGGTCTGGGGCCTGCTCCCCGGGGAAAGCATCCAATGACGCCAAGCGACGACTCCGGACGCCCGCGCGCCCACCACGACATGGGCGGCGTTCCCAAGTTCCTGTGCGAGCCGATCGACACCGGGGCGCACGCGCTGACGCCGTTCGACCGGGAGGTGGACGCGATCCGCGGCATCCTGGGCGCCAAGGGCGTGATGTCGGTCGATGAGCTGCGCCGCGGCATCGAGGCCATCCCGGAGGCCGAGTACGCCCGGCTGTCGTATTACCAGCGCTGGATCCGCTCCATCGCCGACAACCTGCTGGCCCGCGGCGTGATCTCGGAAGCCGAGCTGCGCGCCGCCCTGGAGCAGGCGTGATGCTGGCGCCCGGCGCCGCCGTCCGCGTGCGGGACGACTGGCCGGAAGCGCGCGGCCCCTGCCACATCCGCACGCCGCACTACCTGCGGGGACGCGTGGGCACGGTGGTCCGGCCGCTCGGCGTGTTCCGCAACCCCGAGGACCTGGCCTTCGCCCGCCCGGCGCCGACGCTGGCGCTGTACCACGTCGCATTCGAGCCGCGGTCGATCTGGCCGGACGCGGGCGGGGACGAGATCATGGTGGAGCTGTATGAACATTGGCTGGAGGCTGCATGACCCCGTTGATCGAAGCCCCGAGCGAGCGCCTGTTGGCCGGCCTCAAGACGCTGCTCGAAGCCAAGGGCATCGCCACCGCAGAGGAGATTGCCGAACGCATGGCGCAAACCGACCGCGCCAGCCCGGCCCAGGGCGCGCGCATGGTCGCCCGCGCCTGGACCGACCCGGAGTACCGCGCCTTGCTGCTGCGGGACGGCGCGCAGGCGGCGGAGGCCATGGGCATCGCCATGCGCGGCCTGCCGCCCTTGGGCGTGCTGGAGAACACGGCGG
>CAXTUO010000669.1:0-2862 GCA_964247175.1 uncultured Acetobacteraceae bacterium
CGACCGCAGCAAGCAAGAAGCCGTTGACAAAGGAGGCGCGATTAGAGAACGGCCCGCTCCGACGCAAGGAGATGTGCGACGTAACGATGCCGTGGCCGGGTGCGGTCAGGTGCTCGGCCCACTGGTGCAATTATCCGGTATTAGGTAGCAAGCACACCTAAACCAAAAGATTGAACAACTGCCCAACTTCCACGTGGCGCAACGTTGGTTTCGCCAGCCGTTGAAGTGCTGAAATCAGCACACATAAGGGGCGCATGAGGTGGGTGATCGTGGCAATTGAAACGGCGGCGGGATGCGCGCCAATGATGTGGGATCGTCCCGGCGCGACGCAGGCTGATTTCAACCGAGACAACTATGCTTGTGAGCGGGACGCCCGACAGAGTGGGTACTATGGGGCTGGACTAACGGGCACCGTCAACATGCAAGATTTTTTCAGGCGCCGCATGGAAGCGCAAGGTCATGCTCTTCGGAGCAGCGCGACCAATTCATCAACGCCCACCGGGTCATCCGAGAACAGCAGCCTCCCGCAAAACGACGCAGAATGTTTGGTGCGCTTCGGAGGCCTGCAACTCGCCGGCCCCACTCTGGCTCAGCCTTGGACGGCTGCTTTTTGCGCGCTTTCCGCCAGGCTGCTGGAGTACTCGTCTGCCTTGTAGATGTCCGCGACGATCGACTTCAGCTTGCTTGCTTCTTCACCCATGCCCAGCGCCTCGGCGTAGGCCGCAACCGTTCCGAAACCAGCAAGGCCGTAGTGCGACATGCGCTGGTATTGGGCAATCATCTCGAGATCGCGCAGCTGCGGCGGCAGGTCGGACTCCAGGGCATGCTTTGTGGCCTCCTGAACCAGCCCCTGCATGCCCGGGCAAGGGCTGTCGTTGCCCGCGTCCATCATTCCGCGCAACGCCTGCGTGTGCTTGGCGATCCCGGTGACGGATTGCCCGAACAGCTGCTTCAGCTTCGGGTCCGTCGCCTTGTCGCTGAACGCTTGCACGACCGTCTGCATCTGGTCGTTGGCTGAACAAAGGTCCCGCATGTCCGCGGTGTAGAGTTCCTTGAGGGTGTTCGGTGCTGCTGCCATCTGATCCTCCCCAGGCCGCTGTCGCTCGCCGCAAACCGGGAGCAGGCGACGAACGCCCAGGCATGCGCTCGGTTTCGGGTGCCGTCCGGTCGATGATCGGGCCGCCCTATGGGCAGCTTCGAGCAAGCCATACGCCGATCCCTGGAAGCCGGGAGGGCTGCGCCGGCGGCCCTTGCCAGGATGCAGCGGAACCACCGCAGGGCGCCGCGGGCGCGCCGTCTGGCCCGGCCGCGGCGCCCTGCTCGGCCCGCGTCACGTCCACTCCCATCACGAGGTGCTGTCCGATCCGCGCGATGACATCGGCCACGGCTTTCTCGGCCGCCTTTTTGTCCAGCTTTGGCCGCTCCAAGCTGGGCGGCGGTGCGCTCCTTGCGGGCGGCCGGGATCGCCGCCGGTGCTCCCGAACCGGATGCCGATGCCGAAGGCCGCACCCGCTTGGCACGGTCAGCGCAGGACACGGCCGGAAGCCCTCGGCTTCTGACAAAACGGCTTGGCCACGCCTGCTTTCCTGGAAGAGGCTGAGATGGCCTCCCTTGCCGGCACGCCTTCGCCCTGCTTGTTCTGGCCGGGACCGGGCGGCGGGCGCGGCGGGGCGGAGGACCCGCCAAGCCGCCATCCGCATCTTCCGAGCCCGCCAAATCGAGGCCGAACAAAGCCGACACGTCCTCGGCCTCAAGCGTCCTCGCCCCGGCAGGGGGCGACCGGCGCCTGCTACAAGGCAGCCAGCACGCGGCGCCGCGCCGTCAACGGATGCGTCCACCCGCACCGACGCGCCGCCGGGCAGCGCGGTCCCGATCAGGGCCGCAGGCGGCGGCATTGGGACCGGCGGGGCTTGCGGAAGCGGGGCGGGCAAAGGCGGGTCAGGCAGGGACCGAACCGGTTCCGGCGCGGTCAGCCGCGGCATCCCGCCCACCAACCCCACCCGCGCGAGCCCGGCCACCAGCTGCGGCGCCGACCCGGGCTGGCCTTCCCTCAGCTGCCGCCGCCAGCGTCGTGCCCGGGTCCAGGCTCTCCGGGGCAATGGCGCGCTTCTGCTCCCAGAGATGGCGAGGGCACGCGCAATCTCTGGCAGCTTGGCGTCGAGCACGCCGGCGAAGGCGAGCAGGTCATCGCGCGGGTTCTGCAGGGCGACCCGCACCGGGCGGATACGTCGCATATCCTTGTGCTCGCGGGCGGCGCGCTCGGCGACGATGAGGTCGGACAGTTGCTGTCGCATCGCCAGCGCCGGTCCGGCAAGGGCCAGAACGTCGTGGCGCAGCCAGGGCACGAGCGTTCGGACGTCACCAACGAGCCGATGCGCTTGGGCCTCGGCCCGTCGCGCACGTTGCAGCTGGACGGCAAGCTCCTGGTCTGGATCGCGCTGGCCGGCACGGTCGATCCTGGCCCGCGGCGCCTTGCGCCGTGACGTGGCACCTTGGGCCAGGTGCTGCAGCGTGTGGGCGAGACCTTCGCACTGCTCGAAGTTTCGATCGGCCACGTGCATACGCCATGCAGAACGCCACCGTCCGGCCTTGAAAAGCCTCTCCTCGTCGCGCAACCGGCACAACTCGGCGGCGTCGATGCTCGGCTTGCGGCCCTTGTAGATGCCTTTCTCTTTTGCGGCCTTGATCCCCTCCAACTGCCGCTCGCGGCGCAAGTTGGTCTCGAACTCGGCGAACACGCCCAGCATGTCCAGGAATGCCTTGCCGGCTGCCGTGCCCGTGTCCACCGGCTGCTCGGTCGCGCGCAGGGCGACACCCTTCCCTTTCAGCTCGTGCACGATGTCCTGCAGGTCTTTCATGGAC
>CAXTUO010000670.1:0-2861 GCA_964247175.1 uncultured Acetobacteraceae bacterium
TGGTCCTCGTCCGCGATGCGGTGCTCCAGGGTGGCATGGCGCTCCTTGAGGGTCTCGATGCGGGACTGCAGGTTCATGGTGCCTCCTCGTGAATCGGTTCTGCTTACGCCGCAGTGCCAGCCGCGCCGTCACTGCCTGGCGACGCTAATCCCGCCAAGCGGTGAAATGCCATCTGAATCGAGAGTGACACGAAAACGGGAACGGTGCCGGGGGACGGCCCTCAATCCGAGTTGCGTGGCGTTCGATTGGTCACCGTGCTAGTGGCAAACTCATGCTGACCGACCGTGACTCGCTCCTGCGTCAACTGCACGAACTGCGCAGCGAGCATCGTGATCTCGACACCGTTATCGCCCGCTTGTCCGAGGCCGGAACGGACCAGTTGCACTTGCAGCGGCTGAAGAAGCGGAAGCTGCTGCTGAAGGACGAGCTGTCCTGGCTCGAAAGCCGGCTGATCCCGGACAACATCGCTTGATGTTGGTCCCGGACAACATCGCCTGATGCCGGACCGCGCCGCCGTAGCGCAGGTCGGCCTGATCATGGGCAGCCAGTCGGATTGGGCGACGATGCAGCATGCGGCCGAAATGCTGGCGCGCCTCGACATCGTGCACGAAACCCGCATCGTGTCGGCGCACCGGACGCCCGACCGCCTTGCGGAGTACGCCAGGACGGCCCGGGACCGCGGCCTGCGGGTGATCGTCGCAGGCGCCGGCGGCGCCGCGCACCTGCCGGGCATGTGCGCGGCCTGGACCTCCTTGCCGGTGCTGGGGGTGCCGGTCGAGAGCCGGGCGCTGAGCGGCATGGACAGCCTGCTGTCCATCGTGCAGATGCCGGCCGGCGTTCCCGTGGGGACGTTGGCGATTGGCCGGGCGGGGGCGGTGAACGCCGGGCTGCTGGCTGCTGCAATCCTGGCCCTTGCCGACCCGGCGCTCGCGGCGCGATTGGATGGGCTGCGGGCCGAGCAGAGCGCCGCGGTCGCCCACGCGCCGGAGGGCTGACACCGTGCCGGCATTGCCGCCCAACGCGACCATCGGCATCATCGGCGGCGGCCAGCTCGGCCGCATGTCCGCCATGGCCGCGGCCCGGCTGGGCTACCGCTGCCATATCCTGACGCCGGAGCCGGACAGCCCGGCCGCCCAGGTCTCAGCCGCCTGCACCTTGGGAGAGTACGAGGACCCGGCCGCCTTGCGGCGTTTCGCCGAGGCTGCCGACGTGATCACCTTCGAGTTCGAGAACGTGAGCGCCGCCGGGCTGGAGCTGCTGGCCTCCTTGCGCCCCGTCCACCCTTCCCCGGCCGTGCTGCGCATCAGCCAGGACCGCGTGCTGGAGAAAAGCTTCCTGGCCGACGCCGGCGTGCCGACGGCGCCGTGGCGGGCAGTGGAGGCGCTGCCTGACCTCCAAGCCGCCGTCGAAGCGTTGGGTTTGCCGGCCGTGCTGAAGACGACCCGGCTCGGCTATGACGGCAAGGGGCAGGCCGTGCTGCGGGCGCGGGAGGACATTGAACCCGCCTGGGCGGCGCTCGATCCCAAGCCTTTGGTGCTCGAAGGCTTCATCGGTTACGCCTGCGAGATCAGCGTCATCGTCGCCCGCGGGGCGGACGGCGCCGGGACGGTGTTCGACGCCATGGAGAACCGGCATCGCGACGGCATCCTCGACCTCACCCTGGCGCCAGCCCGGGTAGCGCCGGGCACGGCGGCCGAGGCGCAACGGGTTGCCTGGCGCGTGGCCGACACGTTGGACCTGGTCGGCCTGCTGGCGGTGGAGATGTTCGTGGACCCGTCCGGGCGCGTGCTGGTGAACGAGATCGCGCCGCGTCCGCACAACTCCGGCCATTGGACCATCGACGCCTGCCCGGCGAGCCAGTTCGAGCTGCATGTCCGCGCCGTCGCTGGCCTGCCGCTTCCCCCCGGGCGGCGGCACGCGGACGCGGTGATGAAGAACCTGGTCGGTCCGGAGGAAACCGCGCTCTGGCCGCAGATCGTCGCCACCCCCGGCCTGATCCCGCACCTTTATGGCAAGGCGGAGGCCCGGCCCGGCCGCAAGATGGGCCACGCGACCCGGCTGTTTCCCTTGGACCGCCTGCCGGACGACGAGGAGATCCGCCGGGCGCTGGGCTGCATCGCGCCGGCCTGATCCTCGCCCCGGCTTGTCGTCCGGCGGGTCCGGTGCGATTGTCTGGCTGAAGGCGACCGGCCCGGCTTGGGCCAGAAACACGAGGACCGCATGGCCAAGATCAAGGTAGCAACCCCCGTCGTCGAGCTCGACGGGGACGAGATGACGCGCATCATCTGGGGCTTCATCAAGGACAAGCTGATCCTTCCCTACCTCGACATCGACCTTAAATATTATGACCTCGGCATCGGATACCGCGACCAAACCGATGACCGAGTCACGGTGGACGCCGCCAACGCCATCCGCCAATACGGCGTCGGCGTGAAATGCGCGACGATCACCCCCGATGAAGCCCGCGTCACCGAATTCAAGCTGAAGAAAATGTGGCGGAGCCCCAACGGCACCATCCGCAACATCCTGGACGGCACGATCTTCCGCGAGCCCATCATCTGCAGCAACGTGCCCCGCCTGGTGCCGCACTGGACCCAGCCCATCGTCATCGGGCGCCACGCCTACGGCGACATCTACCGCGCGACCGAGCGGAAGATCCCCGGACCCGGCAAGGTCACGCTGACCTACCATCCGCCCGGCGGCGAGCCGGAAATCATGGACGTGTTCGACTTCAAGGGTCCCGGCGTCACCATGGGGATGCACAACACCCGCGCATCCATCGAGGGGTTCGCCCGCGCCAGCTTCAACTACGGCATCGCGCGCAAGTATCCGGTGTACTTGTCCACCAAGAACACGATCCT
>CAXTUO010000671.1:0-2859 GCA_964247175.1 uncultured Acetobacteraceae bacterium
GCCCAGCGAGCCGGACCGGCAGGTGGCAGCAGCATGCCGCTCCTTTCGGCAAGGTAGCCGAGGATTGCTCCGCTTTCGAACAACGGCTGGCGTTCAACCTCAACGGTGCCCTGCCGCGGCGCAGCGTTATTCAACCAAGCCATACCCTGCCCGCCGATGACGATGCCGAACAGCAGTGACACCAGGAACGACATCCACCCCCCTCGGAAGCCCGTGCGACTGGCCCACTTGATCGCGCCGGACGCCTGCGAGGGTAAGCAGCAGAATCTCGACGCTCCCCTCCAGCTTGCTCGAAGTCACCCGATGCAAGCTTCGTAATCTTCGAAGGTTTCCGCCAGTTTTATGCTGGTTTTTCGCGGGTCCACCTATGCCCAAATTGTTGGGGCGGACGGAATGACCGGTCCGGTCGTCCCGCGAACGGGGCGGAGGAGCAAATTCGTGGGACGCAGGAATTTCTTTCTAGACACTGCCGCCGGTGTCCAGGCGGACGAGATGCGGCAAGTCGAGCCGGGATCAAGGGTCGGCACGTCCGCGCAAACACGAGCCTCGGTTGTGATCCCGCCAGCACAGGAGAAGCAACGGATGCCTTGGGTCAAGACGCGCGACGGCACGGAAATCTATGTCAAGGACTGGGGCGACACTGGCGCGCGACCCGTCATCCTCATCCACGGCTATCCGCTCAACGCGGACAGCTTCGACCGCACCGCGTTGAAGCTGGCCGAGGCGGGCTTCCGCGCGATCAACTATGATCGGCGCGGCTTCGGTCGATTGAGCCAGCCTTGGGGCGGCTATGACTGGGACACCTATTCGGACGATCTTGCCGACGTGATGCAGGCGACCGGCGCGACCGCGGACGTGACCGTCATCGGCTACTCGATGGGCGGCGGCAAGTGCGCGCGCTACATGAGCCGGCACGGCGGCAAGGGCGTCGTCAAGATCGGTCTCTACGCGTCGGTCGTGCCGGGCATGTTCAAGTCCGACGACAACCCAGCGGGCCATACGGAGCAAGACTACAAGGACATCGTCGCCGGCATTGAGAAGGACGCCCCAGCCTTTTACCGGCACACCTTTCTGCCGCCCTTCTACGGCAAGGGCATCAAGTCGGCCCTTGGCGCCGCCCATTCCGCCAGCGGCGACGTGATCGAGGCGGCGGTGAACGCCGCGCTGATGGGCGGTATGCGGGCGCAGGGCGCTGCTGGTTCGCACGCCTGCCGGAAACGTTCTGTGGCACTGCATCGCGTTGATCGACGATGCGACGGTTGAGCTGGTCAACGGTCTGGGCGGGCTTGCCGGCATCGCCATCTCCCATCCCCACTACTAAACGCGGTGCCAGGACTGGGCCGCGGCGTTCAACTGCCCCGTCCACCGCCATGCTGCGGACCGGGCCTGGGTGATGCGGCCGCACCCGGCGATCCGGTTCTGGGACGGCGACACGCTCGCACTCGGCCCGGCCCGGACCTTGATCCGGCTGGGCGGGCACTTCCCCGGCGCCGCCGTACTCCACTGGGCGGCGGGCGCGGACAAGAGCGGCGTGCTGCTGACGGGCGACACGCTTCAAGTCGTCGCGGACCCATGCCGCGTGACCTTTCTGTGGAGCTATCCGAACATGATCCCGTTGTCCGCCGCAACGGTCAGGCGGATGGCCGACGCCTTGAAGCAGTGGCGGATCGAGCGCGTTTACGGGTTTTCCGCCGGGCGTTAGATCGTCCGGGACTGCAGCGCTGCCATCGAGCATTCGGCGCGACGCTACATCGCCGTCGTGTCGGAGGATCGCTGAACACCTCAAAGGCGGAGAACCCGGGGATGCAGCTGCCCGTGCCGCGGTCAGCCCGGCTGTGGGCACGGAATGGACCCCTAGCAGCCGCACCTGGCTGAGCTGCCCGTTATCCTCCACGAGTTCCACCGGGGCGGTGCCGCCGGGCATCTCCACGTCAACCCGTCCTGCGTGCACGAGGCCCAGGCGCCAGAACGCGCAGGCCACCGCGGTAATGCTCGTGCCCGACGATGCCGCGGGTCCTTCGCCGCGTTCGAACATCCTTGCCACGATCTGCGCGCTGGACGCCAAGGTGGCCTATTGCAGGTGCAGCCATCGGGGCAGGGATCGCCATTCCCTCAGGCCGTCCGTTCGGTGCGGCTTGGCGGCCGGGCTGTTGCTTTCCCGTGCCCGGGCGCAAAGGGCGTCCACGGCGGACCTGGCCCAGGACATGCGGGACCGCGCGGCGCGTACCGCGTCGGCGGAAAGCGGCATGCCGTGGTCCCGCACCTGCGCGGGCGCGGCAACCGCGTGCACGTTGCGACGCGCGTCGTAGCGGGCGATCATGGCGCCGTCACGTGAGGGGCTTGTGGAACTGCGGCGCTTCCCGCCGGTCGATCAGCCCGTAGTCCCGGATCACCCGCACGGCGAGCTGCCGGTCGGCGTTAGCATCTGCCGCCATGGCCACCTCGGCCTCTGCCATCGTGTGGAAGCTCGCCATCGCGGCACGGTCCGCCGCGTCCACCACGCCTTCGAGGTGGTCCGTCGCGATCACGGCGCGGGCGTCCCCGGCCTCGGTCTCGTCGAAGCGCTGCGCGGACAGCTCACGCGGCTGCCCGCCCTCGACCAGCGTCGCCACCTCGCCCACGCGGAGCCGGTAGCCCGCGAGGATCTCTGCCCGCCCACGAGCCTGCCCAGCGAAGTGGGCCGCGTGCGTGCGCCACCGGATCACCGCCTTCTCATCGCGCCACAACGAGAGCGACAGCAGCAGGCCATCCCTCGCAAGGCTGCGGTAGCGCGTGTTCTCCAGGAAGCCCTCGATCTGCTCCAGCTCGGGCCGGAGCACCCGCGCCACGTCGAAGTAGCCGTCCCACTTGTCCGGATGC
>CAXTUO010000672.1:0-2858 GCA_964247175.1 uncultured Acetobacteraceae bacterium
ACCCGCGCGCCGCGGTCGTGGCTGACCACGCCGAACCGCTCATGGCCGAGCGTCGTCATCAACTCCGCCATGTCGCGCGCCATGGCCGCCTTGGCATAGGGCGCGTGGTCGGCGGTGGCACCCGGCTTGAAGCTGCCGCCGTAGCCGCGCAGGTCCGGGCAGACCAGGGTGAACCGTTTCGTCAGGGCCGGGGCGACCGCGTGCCACATGGCATGGGTTTGCGGGTTGCCGTGCAGCAGCAGCAAGGGCGGCCCGGAGCCGCCGCGGCGCAGCCGAAGCGTCCCATCGCCCACGCGGGCGGTCGTCAACTCGAAGTCCCTGAAAAAGTCGGCCATCCAAGCCTCGCATTCAGCCGGGGCAAGCATAGCACCGGAGAATGCCGGTCAACAGAGCAGGCACGGCCTCCGATTGACGCGGCGGCACCGGGATATGGTATCCCACGCCCGATGCCGAGCGTGAACAAACGACTCCACCGCAAGCGTCCCACAGCCCGGGCCGTCCGGTGAACGCGCTTCGGGACGGCGGCGTGGTCGTGGTCGGGGCGGGAACGGCCGGGCTGTCCGCGGCGCTGCACCTGCGCGGGCACGGCGTGCCGGTCACGCTGCTGGAAGCGTCCGGCCGCGTTGGCGGCCGGGCCTGCACCTCGTGCCCGGCGCTGCTCGGCCACGCGGCGTTCGACCACGGCGCATCCTGGCTGCACGCGGCCCAGCGCAACCCGTTGATCGCCTTCGCCCATCCCGGCGAGGACACGCTGACCAACTCCGACGACGCCCGGACCGAGCGCCTGTTCGTCGCCGGGCGCCCCGCCGACGCCGGCGAGCAAGCCGCCTACGACGCCGCCTGGGACCGCCTCGACGAGGCCGTTGCCCCGGCGCTCGCGGCGGGACGGAAGGATTGCAGCCTTGCCGAAGCGATGGCGCCGATGCGGGACGACCCCTGGGCCGCGACGGTCGCGGGCTGGGAAGGCGCGATCATCGCCGCCGCCGACGCGGACGCGCTGAGCCTGCGCGATTGGCACCGGAACCGGCTGGACGGCCCCAACCTGACGGTGCAGGGCGGCCTGGGCGCCTTCGTCGCCCGGCGCCTCGCGACCGAGGCCGAGCTGAACACGCCCGTGACCGCCATCGCCTGGGACGGCGCGGGCGGGGTGCGGGTGGAAACCGCGCGTGGGACCGTCCGCGCAGCGGCCTGCATCGTGACCGTTTCGACCGGCGTGCTCGCTTCCGGCGCGATCCGCTTCACGCCGGCCTTGCCGCATCCGGTGCAGGCCGCGGTTGCCGGGCTGCCGATGGGACTGCTGTCCAAGGTGGCGCTGCCCGCCGCCGGGCCGGACCGGCTTGGGTTGCCGGCGGACACCGGCCTCGCGCGGCAGATGGCCGAGAACCGCACCAACATGGCGTTCATCGCCTGGCCCGGCGGCGCGGGCCACGTCACCGGCTTCATCGGCGGCCGGGCTGCCTGGGCCTTGGCGGGCGACCCCGCCGCGGCGGAGGCGCTGGCCCGGGACGAGCTGCGGGCCATGCTGGGAGGCGGCGCCGCGCAGCTCGGAGGCGGCGCCATCGTGACCGGCTGGGCCACGGACCCGTTCGCGCTCGGCGCCTACGCCTATGCGCCGCCGGGCCAGGCCGGGATGCGGGGCGTGCTGGAAGCGGCGTTCCCCGCGGAGCGCCTGCTGTTCGCCGGCGAGGCTTGCCGCACCGACGGGTTGGCCGGCACGGTTGGCGGCGCGTTCGCGAGCGGCAAGGACGCCGCCGCCCGGCTAGTGCATCTCCTGCAGCCGGGCCAGCAGGAAGTCCCGGAACACGGCGACGCGCTTTGAATTGCGCAGCTCCTCGGGATACACGAAGTACACCTCGACCTTCGGCGCCTTGAGGTCCGGCAATAGCCGGGTTAGCCCGTCGAGGTCATCGGTCATCCAGTCCGGCAGCACGCCGATGCCCATGCCGGAGCGGATCGCCAGCGCCATGGCGTGCAGGCTGTTGACCTCCAGCAGCGCCCGGCGCGGCTGCCCGGCCCTGCGCCCGGCCTCCGCCAGCCAGTCGATGTCGGGCACCGGCGGGCGGTAGTCGCCGAACAGGATGATCTTGTGGTCGTCGAGGTCCTCTGGCCGGGCCGGCGTGCCGTGCTTGGCAAGGTAGTCCGGGTGCGCCACCACCAGCCACTTGATCTGCATCAGGTGCCGCTGCACCAGGTCCGGCTGCTTCGGCGGGTGCATGCGGATGGCGACATCGGCCTCCCGCATCGCGAGGTCCAAATCGGTGTCGTCGAGCAGCAGGGTCATCGTCACGTCGGGGTACGTGTCGAGGAAGCCCTGCAGCCGGGGCGCCAGCCAGGTGGAGCCGAAGCCCACGGTGGTCGTGACCTTGATCCGCCCGGCCGGCTTTTCCTTGCTTTCGGTGAGCAGCGCCTCCGTCATCGCGAGCTTGGCGAACACTTCCCGCACCGTGCGGTTCAGGCTTTCCCCTTGCTCGGTCAGGATCAGGCCGCGGGCATGGCGGTGGAACAGCGGCACCTGCAGCGCTTCTTCCAGCGCCGAGATCTGGCGGGACACCGCGGATTGGCTGAGGTTCAGCGTTTCCCCGGCATGGGTGAAGCTGCCGGCCTCCGCGACGGCATGGAATACGCGCAGCTTATCCCAATCCATGCCCTTGTCCGCTCCCAATCGACCCGGTGCCGACGCGGCGCGGGACTCTCCGGTAGAGTAAACCGGAAGATGGGCGGGTGGCTATTGGCTGTGGGGCGGTTTGGATGCCGGGCTCTGACGGGAAGCGCTCACAGAGGTCTTGCAGCTCGCCCCCACTCTGAGCTTGTCTCCCAAGTTCCGTGACCCTGATGAATTCCCACAATTAAACATCTTT
>CAXTUO010000673.1:0-2857 GCA_964247175.1 uncultured Acetobacteraceae bacterium
GCAGGAAGCACGCTCAGCAGCTCGCAAACCGCCCGATTTTCCGCATCCTGTTAAGGCTGATAACTGCAAACGCTGCCATGGTGTGAGCCTAAAAGTTAGGCTGATAACGAGCAAGCCCGAGCATGGGTTTGCCCAGCAAGCAGGCTATGCAAGCCCTCTCCATCCTCCAAACCTCGTTTCCCGCTAGATGTCCCTACTCCTGCGCTAAATCCACACCTAACAAGGGGGAGTAGGCGGGTTAGCTGGCCCGACAAGAATCGACGTGACGGCATCACCCAACCATGCTGCATTCGGAGTGTGTCGCACGCCTCCCTTGAGCCAACCACCTCAACTATCACAATAGATTTATTCATCGCCCGTTGGGACGGCACCGCCATGGCGGAGCGGGCCAACGCTCAACCGTTCCTGTCCGAACTGTGCGACGTCTTGGACGTGCCCCGGCCGGACCCGGCGACCGGCGGCGTTGGTCCCTACCGCTTTGAGCGCAACGTCACCCACCACGAAGCGGACGGCACCACCACCACCCGGCGCATCGACCTCTACCGCCGCGCCTGCTTCGTGTGCGAAACCGAGCAGGGCGGCACGCCCCACCGGCAAGAAAGCCTGTTCGCCGGGGAGTCCGAAGCGCAGTACCGCGCCAACGTCCGCAACACCCCGGCGTGGGTGCGTCACATGCAACAGGCGAAGGGGCAGGCAGAGGGCTATGCCCGCGACCTGCCGGCGGAGGAAGGCTGGCCGCCCTTTCTGATCGTGTGCGACGTGGGCTTCTGCCTGGACCTGTATGCCGACTTCTCCGGCACCGGAAAGCACTACGCCCAGTTCCCCGACCGTGAACGCTTCCGCATCTACCTGCCGGACCTACGCCGGTCGGACGTGCGGGACACGCTGCGCCGCGTGTGGCTGGACCCCAAGAGCCTGGACCCGGCGCTGCGCCGGGCAGAGGTGACGCGCGACATTGCCGCTCTGCTTGCGAAGCTGGCTGCGGCTTTGGAAGGCACTCCCGCCCGGCCCCGGCACGCCCCGGCCCACGTCGCCACCTTCCTGATGCGGTGCATCTTCTGCATGTTCGCGCAAAGCGTCGGGCTGCTGCCGGAGCGCACCAGCTTCTCTGACCTGCTGAAACGCTGCCAAGGCAACCCGCCGGCCTTCGTGGGGTTGGTGGCGGAGCTGTGGCGCACGATGGACACAGGCGGCTTCTCCGCGGCCCTGGCAGCGCCCTTGCTGCGCTTCAACGGCGGCCTGTTCCGCCCCGGCCCGCACGGCGGCGCCGACCCGCTGCCCGTGGAGGCGAACGAACTGGACTTGTTGATCCTGGCCGCCGGCAAGGACTGGGCGGACGTGGAGCCGGCCATTTTCGGCACGTTGCTGGAAAACGCCCTGGACGGGAAGGAACGCGGACGGCTGGGCGCCGAGTTCACCCCCCGCCCCTTCGTGGAACGGCTGGTGCTGCCCACCGTCATGGAACCGCTGCGGGCTGACTGGGATGGGGTGCGGGCTGCGGCGGAGGCCGCGATGCGGGCCGATGACACCCCGGCCGCCGCGGCGCTGGTGCGCGGTTTCCACGCCGCCCTGTGCGCCGTGCGCGTGCTGGACCCGGCGTGCGGCACCGGCAATTTCCTTTATGTCACCTTGGAGTTGATGAAGCGGCTGGAAGGCGAGGTGCTGGACACCCTGGCCGGCTATGCCCGCAACGACGCCGGCTTGCTCGACCTGGCCGGCGCCACCGTGGACCCGCACCAGTTCCTTGGCCTGGACGTGAACCCGCGCGCCGTGCCGGTGGCGGAGCTGGTGTTGTGGATCGGATATCTGCAATGGCACTTCCGCACCAACGGCAAGGCGCCCCCGGCGGAGCCGATCTTGCGCGACTTCCGCACGATCCAGGAAAGTGACGCGCTGCTGTCCTATACCCGGACGGAAGCAGACAAGGACAGCGCCGGGCGCCCCCTGACACGCTGGGGAGGCCGCACGACAACGCACCCCATCACCGGGGAGCATGTGCCGGACCTGACAGACCAAGTGCTTGTGCTGCGCCCGATGGGCGGCAAGCAATCGCCCTGGCCCGCGGCGGATTTCATTGTCGGCAACCCGCCCTTCGTGGCCGGCAAGGACCTGCGGGCGGAATTGGGCGGCGGCTATGCGGAGGCGCTGTGGGCGGCTTACCCCAAGGTGCCGCCATCGGCCGACCTGGCGATGTTCTTCTGGTGGCGGGCAGCGGAACTGGTGCGGGCGAGCAACATCCGACGCTTTGGCTTCATCACAAGCAACAGCATCCGCCAGGTGTTCTGCCGGCGCGTGATAGCGGCAGCGATGGAGAGCAAGAAACTGCACCTGGCCTTTGCCGTCCCCGACCACCCGTGGGCGCAAGGAAACGGGGCCGCAGCGGTGCGGATTGCCATGACGGTGGGGGCGCCTGGCGCCGGGATGGGACGGCTCCTGACCGTGGAACGAGAGGGCACAGGGGCAGTGCCAGACGTGTTACTTGCGATCCGGGAAGGCGTGGTGAATGCGGACCTAACGTTGGGAGTTAGCCCGGATACTGCCAAGCCCTTGCGAGCCAACGAACGGCTGTGTAGCCCCGGCGTGAAGCTGCATGGCGCTGGGTTCATTGTATCACCCGCAACAGCAACGGCGCTTGGACTGGGCCGAGTACCGGGGCTGGAAACACATATCCGGCCCTATCTGAATGGCAAGGATATGACCGGGCGCAGTCGGGGCGTACTGGTCATAGACCTGTTCAGGCTAACGGAAGCGGAGGTGCGGCAACGGTTCCCGGCGGTCTTCCAGCACTTGCTGCTGCATGTGAAGCCGGACCGAGACGGGAACGCCAACGGTGGTCCGGACAGCGCAGCTTACGCGC
>CAXTUO010000674.1:0-2856 GCA_964247175.1 uncultured Acetobacteraceae bacterium
CCGCCTGTTGGATCGTCAGGCCCTTTGAACCGGCCTGGAGGCGTTCGCAGTGAGCAACACCATACCGCCCGACGTCATCATCGGCGTCGACATCCACAAGGACGTTCACGCCGTTGCCGCGATCAGCGCGCTCGGCGTCCACTTGGCGAGCACGACCTTCCCGGCCAGCAGCAAGGGGTGCCAGGCATTCGAGGCCTGGGCGGCTTCGCTGGGCACTGTTCGGGCAATCGGGATCGAGGGTACCGGCTTCTACGGCGCTGGCCTGTCCCGCTTCCTCAATGAACGGGGTCATGCCGTGTTGGAGGTCAACCGGGCCAACCGCCAGCTGCGACACCAGAAAAGCAAAAGCGATGCCGTTGACGCCGAGAGCGCCGCTCGTGCCGTGCTGGCCGGCCAGGCGACCGGGCAGCCGAAATCCGGCACCAGCACGGTTGAGATGATCCGCCACTTCAAGGTTGCACGGGATACGGCCGTCAAAGGACGCAGCCAGGCGATGCAGACGCTGAAAGCAATCATCGTCAACTCCCCGGCTGCCCTGCGCGAGCAGCTCGACCACGTCACGGGCAAGGTAACACTGGTCCGACGGCTGGCGGCCATGCGACCGGGGTCAATGACCTCCACGATGGACTCGGCCAAGACCAGCCTACGCGCCATCGCCCGACGCTGGCTGGCGCTGGACGCAGAGATCAAGGAGCATGACACCCAGCTCGGGTTGCTGACCGCCGCC
Source organism: uncultured Acetobacteraceae bacterium (assembly GCA_964247175.1). Lineage (GTDB taxonomy): Bacteria > Pseudomonadota > Alphaproteobacteria > Acetobacterales > Acetobacteraceae > CAHJXG01. The sequence continues at coordinate 728 of CAXTUO010000674.1, forward strand.
AAGGCGCCCGAACTCATCAAAGCGCACGGAATGGCGGCGGGCACTGCCGCAGAGATGCTCTTGTTGGTAGGCGACAATCCCGAGCGCATCCACTCGGAGGCCGCCTTTGCCAAGATGTGCGGTGCTTGTCCCATTCCGGCATCAAGCGGGAAGACCAACCGGCATCGCCTCAATCGAGGCGGCAACCGACAGGCCAACGCCGCACTTTATCGCGTCGCAATCGTGCGTATGCGCGGCCACCAGCCGACGCTGGACTACGTTCGCCGGCGGACAGCCGAGGGGAAAAGCAAGCTGGAGATCATCCGCTGCCTCAAGCGCTACCTGGCCCGCGAGATCTTCGGATATCTCTGCCGCCCGCCCAAGCCCGCGACCCCGTCACTCGAAACCGCTTGACCAGTATAGGAGCATCAACGCCCTGGCGGAAACCATCAACGGCCTGTTCAAGGCGGAAGTAATCCATCGGCGGGGTCCGTGGCGTAGCTTCGAGGCGGTCGAATTCGCCATTCTGGAATGGGTGGACTGGTTCAACAACCGACGCCTGCTCGAGCCCATCGGCTACGTGCCGCCGGCCGAGGTCGAAGCCAAATACTACGCCGCCCTGGACGAGGTGCCCTTGGCAGCGTAGCACCCAAGCCAAAACGCCTCCGACAAAGCCGGCGCGGTTCAGCTTCCTTGCGTACCGTCTCGGCCGGGTCGTCGCCCGGTTCGACCATGCCAGCGCAGGCCTCCACCAGCATCGGGCCGTCGCCGTTGAGGTAGGCTGGGATGCGAAACTGCCGGGCCAGCAGCACCATGTCGCGCGCATGGTCGATCAGCAGCACGGCCGCGCCCGGCCCGTTGTGGTAAACCTCGCGCGCCAGCGTCTGGCGCGAGCCGTCGGCGCCGGTCTGGTCGAACGTGACCTTCTCCAGCTTGTACCAGTTCTCCGACAGCGTCTCGCGGCTGCGGACCCGGATGGCGCCGCCTTCCCGTCACTCATTGGCCGTGTCTCCTTCAAGCCAATGCACTGGCGGACCGTGCGTGTGCGCCCGCGCGAGGCATCGGTCGCGACCGCCGGGCCAGAGCGTCAAGTGCAGCTCGGGCTGGCCGCCGCCGGGGCCGCTGCCCGTAGGCGGCTCCAGCCGCAGCCAGGCGAAGGGCGCGACCGCATCGGCACGCTGCCCCGCGGCCCTGGCCGAGTCCCGGATCTGCGCCTTTGTGGCGTCGGGGAAGTACTCCCAAGCGATGGAGTGAAACAGCACGGTCGCCTGTCCCTCGAACCGCCCGCGCAAACGTTCGGCAACCCAGGCGCCGGCCTCGCCCCGTTCGACCCGCAGACCGCGGCGGCGCACCAGCGCGACGGCTGCGTCCAGCAGCGCCATGCGGGCAGGCTGGTCCGCCCACACGTAGGCGCGCAGGCGCAGCCGGGCGTCCAGGTCCTCCAGATCAACCGGGGCGCTGTCCGACGCTGCCCGCTCGGCGACCACGAGCGACGCGTCGAGCGGGGGAAGCAGGCCGGCCCACTCGGCCCGCACCGTGACAGGGGAGTTCGCGTCACCCCAGTGCGCCGCCTCGCCGAGATCGTAGCGGTACTGGTCCCAGAACTGGTTCAGGCCGGCACTGGCCCCGATCTCCAGCAGGCGCATGGGCTTGCCGCCGGTCGCCCGTGCGGTTTCCAGAAAGCCGCCCAGCAGCACGGCCGAGCGCCCGACCTCGTTGGTTTGCGGCGGCGAGGCCAGGAAGCCCTCCACGAAGGAACGGTTTGCCTTGATGGCCGGCAAGGCCGCGCGCCAGACCGCCGTTGCTTGGGCATCGCCCGCCACACCGGGGTAGAGGGCGGCAAGCTCCGGGGCGGCGCCCGACAACACCAGCGCGTGCAGGGCAGCTGCAAGGCGCAGGGGCACGGCATCCGCCACAGCATCGCCCGGCCAGGAGGCTAGCAGGCCGGAAATGGACCTGGCGCGCTCCATCTCGCCCGCTGCCTCGCTCAGCAATGCCGCCATAAACGGCGAGCCCAGCTTGCCGCAGGCGCGGGATTGGGCGCGAAAGGCCTCGATCAGGTCGGCGTTGCCGGTCATTCGGATGTCCCGTTCCTTGAGGAAGGCAAGCGAGCCGGACGACGCCAGAGTTGCCATGGCTTGGGTCAACAA
>CAXTUO010000675.1:0-2844 GCA_964247175.1 uncultured Acetobacteraceae bacterium
GGAGGCTGGTTGCCGGCGTTCTCCTCCAAGGGCGAGCCACCCTGCCGGTGCGGCGCGGCGTACAGGAAGGCGACGCCATAGGGGCCGAGCGTCCATTTGTAGGTCGGAAATGCCAGGAAATCGGGCCGCAGCCGGGACACGTCGAGCGGCACCGCGCCCACCGCCTGCGTCGCATCGACCACCAGCGCGGCCCCGGCGGCGCGGACCGCCGGGGCCAGGCGTTCGAGGTCGATGACCGAGCCGTCCGACCAGTGCAGCGGCGTGAGCGTCGCGACGGCCAGCGGCGCCGCGCCCGGCCGGGTGATCGCGTCCAGCAGCGCCGCGGTCCAGTCGCCGTCATCCGGCCGCGGCACCGCCTCCACATGGAGGCCGCGTTCGGCGGCCAGGCGGTCCCAGGCGTGGCACTGGGACGGGAACTCGTCCGCGACGCGCAGGATGCGCCTGCCCGGCGCTGGCGAAAGATTGCGCGCGGCGGTGGCGATGGCGTGGCTCACCGAGCCGACGATGGCGATGTCGTCCGCTTCGGCGCCGATCAGCCGGGCCGCCGCCGCCCGCGCCCGCTCCGCCCAGGCCGCGTCGGCGTCGCGCCCATGCGCCCAAGGCCGGCTTTTCGCCAGGATGCCGGCCTCACCCGCGGCGCGCACGGGGCGAGGCAGCGGCGCCCAGGCGGCGGCGTCCAGATAGCTGACGTCTTCCGGCAGCTCGAACAGGTGGCGCTGGCAGGCGAGCGGTTCGGCCGTGTGCATGGCGCAGAAGGCTACAGCGGATTGCCCAGCACAGGCGACCCCTCCGCTCAGGCCAGATCCAGCGCACGGAGAACCTGGCCGATGCGGCGCTGCGCGTCCTCCGGCAACGGCAGGATCGGGCGGGGCGGGGCGACGCGGCACAGGCCCAGCAGGTTCACCGCCGCGTACATGACGCGCAGGCTGCTGAACGCGGTGAACAGGTCCCACAGCGGCTGCAACCGCGCGTTCAACGCCCGGGCCTCATCGGCGTGCCCGGCCTCGATGGCGGCGATGATCGACATGCAGGCTGCCGGGAACAGCCCGCCCGCAACGCTGTACCACGCATCCCCTCCGGCCAGCATCGCCTCCGCCGCGTGCCAGTCCACGCTGTAGCCGACGGAGAAGCCTGGCGCCGTCGCGGCGCGCAGGGCGCGGAAACCGCCGGGCAAGGCGCTGGCGTCCGGGGCCGGGTTCTTCACCGCCCGGACCTGGGGCACCCGGCTCAGGCGCGCGATCAACTCGGTGCTGAAGGTGAAATGGGTGGTGCCGGGGTTGTTGTAGATGCAAAGCGGCAGGCCCACCGCCTCCGCGACGGCGGCGAAGTGCGTGAACACCTCCTCGTCGTTGAGCGGCGCGTAGGACACCGGCGCCAGCAGCACGGCATCGGCCCCGGCGCCCTTGGCATCCTGCCCAAGGCGCACCGCCTCGTCGGTCCGCAGCGCGCCGATCCCGACCATGACCGGCACCTGCCCTCCCACCTGGTCCACGGCGGCCTCGACGGCCCGGCGCCGCTCGCCGCGCGTCAGGTACGGAGATGTCCCCGTGCTGCCCAGCAGGCCGACCGAGCCGACCCCGGCATCCGTCAGGCGCTTGAGCAACACCCGCAAGGCATGGGCATCAACCCGCCCCTGCTCGTCAGCCGGGGTGATGGGAAAGGCGGACAGGCCTTGGAACAATGTCATGGGACGTCAGCGTGCGCCCTGCGCCCGGACGGCGACCCGCCTCGTGTCGGGCAGGAAGGCGGTCAGCAGCCCAATCGACGGCAGGAAGGCGCACAACGCATACACATGCTCGATGCTGGTGGCGTCCGCCAGCCGCCCCAGCACCGCCGCCCCAAGCCCGCCCATGCCGAAGGCGAAGCCGAAGAACAAGCCGCCGACCAGCCCCACGCGCCCGGGCAAGAGGTCCTGCGCATAAACCAGGATGGCCGAGAACGCGCTCGCCAGGATCAGGCCGATGGGCACGGTCAGGATCGTCGTCCACAGCAGGTTCGCGTGCGGCAGCACCAGGGTGAACGGCAGCACGCCGAGGATCGAGGTCCAGATCACCCGCTTGCGCCCGAACCGGTCGCCGAGCGGGCCGCCGACCACGGTGCCGACCGCAACCGAGCCCAGGAACACGAACAGCAGCAACTGCGCCGTATCAACCGCCACGCCGAAGTGCTCGATGAGGTAGAAGGTGTAGTACGTGCTCAGGCTGGCCATGTAGAAGTACTTGGAAAAGATCAGCAGCAGCAGGATCGCGACCGAGGCGACCACCCGTGCCCGGGACAGCGACAGCCCGACCGGGGCCGCCGCCGGGGCGCGGCGACGCTCGGCGACCCGGCTGCGATACCAACGCCCCACCACCGCCAGCACCACCATGGCCGTCAGCGCCAGGATCGAGAACCAGGCGATGCTCGACTGCCCGCGCCGCACCACCACGAAGGCGGCGAGCAGCGGCCCGACCGCCGAGCCGGCATTGCCGCCCACCTGGAACACCGACTGCGCCAGGCCGTGCCGCCCGCCCGAGGCCATGCGGGCGACACGGGAAGACTCCGGGTGGAACACTGCGGAGCCAAGGCCGATCAGCCCCGCCGCCAGCAGGATGGTCTGAAAGCTGCCCGCCACCGACAGCAGCAGCAGCCCGGCCAGCGTCGAACCCATGCCCACGGCCAGCGAGAACGGCATCGGGCGCCGGTCGGTGACGATGCCGACCACCGGCTGCAGCAGCGACGCCGTCAAGTAGAAGGTGAGCGAGATCAACCCGACCTGGCCGAAGTCGAGCGAGAACTTCGCCTTCAGGATGGGATACACCGCCGGCACCAGCGACTGCATGAGGTCGTTCAGGAGGTGCGACA